>CALJYC010000212.1 GCA_937984275.1 uncultured bacterium
GTCGAGCAGCCTTCGCCAAACACTCTGCGCGTGAAGCCGAGACGTGTGCCAGCGCCAATCGTGCCGCGACGGCGCGACTTGCTGTTTGGCTCTAGCATCACGGGGGCCCCGTCGCTGACGACTTCGATCGACTTGGCCCACGACGGTGCCGGGGCCGCGGTCTGCACCGTCACTGTCTCCGCGGCGACCGGTTGAGGCCAAGCGAAAGCGACCGCTACGATCAACAGGAACGCGACCCCACCCATAGCCTCTATGATAGGCGGCCAGGCGCGCAAAGGCTCAATCTTCGTCGTCGGCGGCGTTGGTTTCGCCCCGTAAACCATAGCGTTTGGCGAGCTCGCGCAGGTGGTAGCGAGTGAGGCCAGCCGCGCGGGCGCTTCGGCTGATGTTGTCGCCGTGCTTGTCGAGCACGGCTTTGAGGTACTGCGCTTCGAACGCATCGACGACCTTCTGTTTGGCGTCTTTGAACGGGATTTCGTTGTCGACGAACTGCTCCGCGGTGCCACCCGGGAAGACCACCGGCGGCGTCTTTTGCGATGCCGGCAGGAGGTCATGCATGCCGAGCTCGGTTTGATCGGCCAACGACACGGCACGCTCGATCGTGTTCTTCAGCTCTCGGACGTTGCCTGGCCACGGGTAGGCCTGGAGCTTGTGCATCGCGTCGCGGGTAATCGTGAAATGCTCGCCCTCCCCGTGGTGACCGCGCTTAGACGACTCCTCGAGGAACTGACGCGCGAGCTCGGGGATGTCTTCGGTGCGCTCGCGGAGCGGCGGCAGGTCGACCTGGACGACGCTGAGGCGGTAGTAGAGGTCTTCGCGAAACGTGCCTTCGTTGACCATCTGACGGAGGTCACGATTGGTCGCAGCGACGACGCGCACGTCGACGGGAATCATGCGCGTGCCACCTACGCGCTGTACTTCACGCGTTTCGAGCACACGCAAGAGATTCGGCTGAAGGCTGATGTCGAGCTCGCCGATCTCGTCCAAGAACAAGGTGCCACCGTCCGCCACTTCAAAGCACCCGCGCTTGCGATCGGCGGCGCCGGTGAATGAGCCGCGTTCGTGCCCAAACAAGATGCTTTCGATGAGATTGGCCGGGATCGCACTGCAGTCTTGAACGACGAGCGGGCGCTGTGAGCGTTTGGACGCGCGATGAATGGCCCGCGCGACGAGCTCCTTGCCGGTGCCGGTTTCCCCGCGAACGAGCACGGTGAGGTCCGAGGCAGCCACCTTCTCGAGGACCGCGAAAATCTCGCGCATGCGCACGCCATGCCCGACGAGATCGTAGAACTGCTCCCGCCGGCTTAGGTCGATCTCAATCGAGCCGGAGCCATGCTCGAAACGGATGACGGTGTTCCCGATCCGCAAGGGCATGCCGGGTTCGAGCCATGCTTCGCGGACGCGGACGCCGGCAACCCAAGTGCCGTTGGTCGAGCCGAGGTCGCGGAGCAGGAAGCCCGTCTCCTTGGCGATGATCTCGCAATGCGTTCCGCTGGCTCCGTTGTCGGTTAGCTGGAGGTCACAGATGCCGCTGCGGCCAATGGTCATGCGCTCGCTGGCGATGTTGAGCCGCTTCCCCTTTTGTGGTCCGTCTTCGACCACCAGACGGCTCTTGCGAAGCTTGCGCTTGGTCGCTTTGCGATCGACGAATACGGTAGTCAGCGCGGGGTCGTCGTTCACTCGGCGTCCTTTCGAAGCGCCTCGATGGCAGCCGCGTAGTTGTCGTGGTTGAAGACAGCGCTGCCGGCGACGATCACGTCGGCGCCCGCTTCGACGACCTGCCGCGCTACACCAGGCTTCACGCCGCCGTCGACTTCGAGATCGATGTCGAGACCGGCTTCGTCGATCATGCCGCGAATCTGAGCGAGCTTGTCGTTGGCGGACGGAATGAAGCTCTGGCCGCCGAAGCCCGGGTTGACGCTCATGACGAGGATCAGGTCGACCTCCGGCAAGATGTAGCGTAGGCAATTGGGAGGGGTATGGGGGTTGAGCGACACGCCCGCACGCTTTCCGAGGGAGCGAATCTGTTGAAGCGTTCGGTGAAGGTGCGTGCAGGCCTCGGCGTGGACGGTAATGATGTCCGCGCCCGCATCGGCAAACGACTGAACAAATTTATCCGGTTCGACGATCATGAGGTGGACGTCGACGACGCGCTCGGTCGCGGCGCGGATGGCCTTCACGACCAGCGGGCCAATCGTGATGTTTGGCACGAATCGGCCGTCCATGACGTCGACGTGGATCCAATCGGCGCCTGCCTCGCCGACTGCCTGGACTTCAGCCTGAAGGCGGCCAAAATCAGCCGAAAGAACGGAGGGGGCAATTCTGAGGGGCTTTGGGGAGCGGGACACGGCAGCAGTCAAGCGCCGCCGGAGCAGCATGTCAATGGCATCCGTTCCTTGACCGCGATAGTGCCTGCAAAGGACAATGGAAAGACGCCTCAGGGGAGGGCGGACGAGCGAGGATGAGCGATCAGAGATATCACCTGCTCGAAAAGCTTGAATCCGGGGGAATGGCCGAGGTTTTCCTCGGGGAAGCCACCAGCGTCCAGGGGTTCAAGAAACGCGTCGCTATCAAGCGCGTTCTGCCCCACCTCGCCTCGCACACGAATTTCATTGGGATGTTTCTCGACGAGGCGCGGCTCGGGGCACGGCTGACACACGCGAACATCGTCAGCGTCTTCGACATCGGGAAGTCGGACAACAGCTTCTTCATCGTGATGGAGTTCGTCGATGGGACGAACCTCAAGAAGATCATGGAAACGCTGCGGGTCAAAGGGCAGCCCTTTCCTCTGAAGGACGTGATTTATATCGCGATGGAGGCGTGTCGCGGGCTGAGCTACGCGCACGAGCTCGTCGACGATGATGGGCACCCGGTCGAATTGGTCCATCGGGACGTGTCGCCACCGAACATCCTGATCAGCAAGCGGGGCGAGGTGAAGGTCACCGACTTCGGCTTGGCCAAGGCGCGTACCCAGCTCGAACGCACCGACCCCGGCGTCG
The DNA here is from genome assembly GCA_937984275.1 of uncultured bacterium. Taxonomy (GTDB): domain Bacteria; phylum Myxococcota_A; class Polyangia; order Polyangiales; family Houyiibacteriaceae; genus SG8-38. The sequence continues at coordinate 3,000 of CALJYC010000212.1, forward strand.
TGAAGGGGAAGTTCAGTTACCTGTCGCCGGAGGTGGCGACCGGGCAGGAGGTCGACGAACGCGCGGACATCTTCGCTCTCGGGGTCTGCATCTGGGAGATGCTGGCGGGGCGGCGTTTGTTCCTTGGCGATACCGACTACGAAACGGTCCAGGCGGTATCGAATGCCGACGTCCCGAGTCTCGTTGGCGTTCACCCCGAAGTCGACCCGCAGTTCGAAGCCATGATCCTCAAGGCGCTCGCAAGGAATCCGGCCGATCGTTTTCCGACCGCGCGCGAGCTGGGCGATGCGCTCGCGAGCTATCTCTTCCACCATCAGATGAAGGTGACGTCGTACGACATTGCCAACCTCGTCAAAGCCGCTCTCGAGCGCCAAAAGTCAGTGCCGCCGGAACCGATCATGATCGACGGCATGATTCAAGAAGAGCTGGGTCGGTTCACGTCACTCGAAAGCGATGGGGGCGTCCCGATCGACCCGTCGACGTCGTTTGCGCTGAACCCCGATGATGGCGCGCGGCCGCTCGACGCATCGGACTTCGTGGATCCGAGCAACTGGTTCGCGGGGGATGAAGAGGTCGAGACGGCGATTGAGAACGTGCGCGACAGCGCGCCGGCGGGCGCCACGATGGGCTGGTTCGAATCGAAAGACGATACGGTCAAGGTTCCACGGACAGCGGCCATACCGATGGGGCCGTCCCTGAACCCGCCTCCGCGTTCGAAAGAAGCGTCGGGGGCGCAGCCGGTCATGACCTTCCGGCCGCCGGGGGCAACACCGGTTTCGATCGCGGCAACGGCCGAGAGTCAGCCGGCCGAGGTAGAGCAACGCGCGGCGCCGGCGGAGAAGAAGCCCGCGGGCTCGAAGGTAGGCATCATCATCTTCGGTGTCTTGGTGCTTGCCGCGGTCGGCGTGGCAACCGGCTGGTTCCTCACGCAGTAGGCGGGCGCTTCGCCTTGGCACGAATGCTGCGGCTCACGTGGCGCAGTCGATGGTAGTCCTGCAGCGGCAGGCCGTCTTCACCGAAGCGCGCTGCGAGATAGGCGTCGGTGACCTCGCGGACTTCGTCTGCCGCAGGGAATCCAGAGCGGCCGAGCTCTTTGGCGTGTTCGATTGGCGTGACGTCGGGCGGGCGGGCATGCCCGGCGCTTCGAAGACTGTTCTCGAGCGATAGGTACAGGCGCACGGCACGATCCCGATCTGGGTCGAGTTGCCGGCCCGCGCGGGTTTGGCGCCGACGTTTGCGGCGCCAGCGGACGAACAGGACGCCGACTCCGAAAGTGCTCATGATCGCCACGAACCAACGCCAGTCGGGGCGGAATGGAATCGGAGCAAAGTCTTGCTCGTCGCCTGAACCGTCACCTGGGTTTGATTCGGCGCTTCGGCGGCCTCCGCGGAGTGACCGATACCAGGCAGCAAAGCCCCGGAGGGCTTTGACTTGGTCCCTGATGTTGTACTCGACGATGTAGTCGGCCCAGCGGACGCGCATGGCGTCCATCATCTGCCGAAGCTTCACCGCCAGGCCCGAGGGCGACGCGAAGACCTGACCCGAAGCGGGCGTGGGGTCGAACGTGATCCACCGACCGTCGATGAGAACCTCGACCCAGCTGTGGGCGTTCCCATTGCGGACGGCGTAGTAGTCGCCGTACGGGTTGTAGTCGGCACCAAGGAAGCCGGTGACGTTGCGCGCTGGCAGCCCCAGCGATCGCATCATGATGGCCATCGCAGTGGAGAAGTACTCGCAGTGCCCCGCCTTGGCTTCGAACAAGAAAACGTGAAGCGGGTCCTTTCCCTCGGTGTCGGGTTGCTCCAGCGTGTAGCGGAAGTTGCCGCCTCCGCGAAGGTATCGCTCGACGAGCTGGGCTTGGGCGTACGGATTGGAAGCGCCGCCTGCCACTCTCTTCGCCAACGCGGCGACGCGCTCATAATCAGCCGGGACCTCGACGTAGTGCTTTCGGAGCCTCCGCGGGATGCGCTCCGGGAAGCCTCGTTGCTTGGGCGTGACGAACGCTTTGTATGTGAGGGGACCTTCGACCCGCCCGCCGTAGCGGATGTCTAGGCCGGGTGCCTGCATGATCCGTCGGTACCGATCACGACCAGCACGGACTGTCGGCGGGACCCGCAGCGCTACGGTGCCATCTGGTAGGAACAAGACCGCCTCTTGCATGGGGTCGAGAATGATTTCGTACTCCTGGTCCTCGGGTTCAGGAGGGCGGAAGACGACATACTGATCTTGGAGATGCCTCAGCTCGGTCCCCGTCGCTTGCGTCCGTGACCAACGGCCTTCGCTGTACCGGTCGAACGATGTGCCACGAAGGCGGACCGCGATGGACTGCGGTGGGGGGGTGGGCCTGGTCTTCGGCTTGACCCGCATGACGACGGTGGGGTCGTCGCGGATCGCCCCGAAGCCGCCAAGCTCGACGTCGTCGCCGAAGCCGGCAACCGATTGGGTGCGAGTCCCGAGGTTGGACAAAAAGCCAAAGCCGACGCGCGGGAACGCGAAGAACATCGCCGCCGTCAGCATGAAGAGGGGGATCGCAAGCAGCGTCGTGCCCCCGAAGAACGCGGGCGTTGCGAGCTCCCTGCTCTCGAGCTCACCGCGGAGCATGGGGGTGTCGGCGCCGTGCTGGGTCTCGAGCTCCTTTCGAAGGTGGGTGAGCGCGAGCATCCACGGCATGACGACGACGAAGCCGAAGAATACGACGGCATAGTCGAGACCGGCCGAGAGCACGGTACCGGCGATCAGGTGGAGGAACCCCAGGATGACGATCTGTTGGTAGTCGGCGGCTGTTTTCCGATGCGAGAGGCGGGAGATCTGGAGGAAGGCCGCGTATTGGACGCCCACGCTCAGCATCGCCTCCCCTGAAATCGCGCGCCCGATCTGGATGAGGAGAAACACGACCGCCGCGACGTTCCAGAAACGAGAGTACCCGGGGCGATCGAGAAGCGGAGGCTCGGCGAACCAACTCGCGACGAACGCCGCGACGAGGAGTAAGGACTCGATGGGGCTGAACGTCGTGCCGAGCAGGAGCGCGGTCAGACCGAGACCGGCAAAGAGGTACGTAACCAGCTTGTGGGCGAATGCGAATCTCATGCGGCCCGCCTCTTGTGCTTTCGACCACGGCGAGGCGCCTCGGCGCGGCATGGCTTCAAGAGCGCGAGGAAACGCCAGATCGGGTCCGGTGGGGTGCCTCCGGCTACCAGCGGCGAGACGCTATCGTTGCTTTGAACCTGTACGGAAACGCCCTGCATGAGGTAGGCAGCGGCAGCCGTGGCGACCTCGGAAATCGAGACCTCGAAGCCCTCTAGCCACGCCGCTTCGTCGTCAGGTGTCACCGCGAGCAGGTTGTTGACCGTGAGCGTCACCAAGGCGTTCGAGTCTTGCTCATGCTCACGGACGACGAGCTCACCACGGCTCGCCGTTCGCTTCCAATGAATGTCCCTCGCCTCGTCACCTTCCCGGTAGAAGCGAACGCTTCCTGCGAACTCACTGCCTCGGCCGGTCTGATGGGTAGGCGCGGCATCGCCTTGCATTGGGCGAGTGGCCGGCGTCGTGACATGGTCGAGCAACTGCGGATAAACGATGACCTCGTCGGGGAGGTAGGTCGTGTAGCCTTTCTCGATGAGGCCGAACGGGTAGCGCGTGAGCACCCGCATCGTTCCCAGCTCGACGATCCCTCTGCGCCGCGTTTCGAAGCGGTAGCTTGCGACCCCCGTCTCGCCCGGCGGGACGCGAACGAACCTCGCAGGTTCGGTGTCGACACCGTCCACCTCGTCGATCGTTTCGATCGACACACTGGACAGCCAGCGTTTCTCGTTGACCAAGGCCACGTCCATGAGCGAACGCCGCCCGGCGAACAGCCGCGCCGGGAGCTTGCGTTTGATCTGGAGCTTCCAGAGCGCGAGGTCGCTGAGCACGCCGCTGACCAGCAAGAGACTCAGCAGCAGGCCGAGCACGAGGTAGAGGAGGTTGTTGGCGGTGTTGACTGCGGCGAGTCCGACGCCAAGCGTGACGAAGAGGAAAGCGCGGCCCTCGCGCGTCAGCCGAAACTTCCGCCTGCGCCGCCTTGGTCGAAAGATCCGCATCGATCGGACCGATCAGAGAGGGACGGCCACGACCGTGAGTAGCTCGCGAATTACACGCTGTGCGTCGTCGCGAGCTCCTCCGACACCTACACCGCCGCTGACCTTCACTCGGTGGGCCAGGACGGGGCCTGCGAGCGCTTTGACGTCGTCGGGGAGCACGAACGACCGCCCTTCCACCAAGGCCCTCGCACGGGCTGCACGCTCGAGACCGAGCGCACCCCGGGTGGATACGCCGATCGACAGGAGCGGCGTGTTTCGGGTGGCGATGACGATTCGATGCAGATAGTCGAGAACCGCGTCGTCGACGCGCACCGAGTCGACCGCCTGCTGCACGTGACGAAGCTCGCCCGCGCTCATGACTGCATCGAGCTGCTGAACCGGATCTCCGCCGCGGCGATTGAGCACCTGGCGCTCCACATCCGGCGGCGGATAGCCTATGCTGAGCCGCACGAGAAAGCGATCGAGCTGAGACTCCGGTAGTGGATATGTCCCGTAGAACTCTTGGGGGTTTTGCGTGGCGACCACGAAGAACGGATCTTCGAGTTTGTGTGTTTCGCCATCGATCGAAACCTGACGTTCGTCCATGGCTTCGAGGAGCGCACTTTGCGTCTTCGGCGTCGTGCGATTGACCTCGTCGGCGAGAAGAACCTGGGTGAAGATCGGCCCAGGCCGAAACTCGAACGTGCCCTGTGATTGGTTGAACACATTGCCGCCGAGCACATCGGTGGGCATCAGGTCGGACGTGCATTGAAGTCGTCGGAACGACACGCCGACCGACGCAGCGAGCGCGCGGGCCAGGGTCGTCTTCCCGACACCGGGTACGTCCTCGAGCAGCAGATGCCCCCGCGCCAAGAGCGAGACGACAGCCAACTTGATGACCTCTTCTTTGCCACGAACCACGAGTGCGACGTTTTGAACGAGGCGCTGCGACGACTGAGTCGCGTTTTCAGAGATATGCGCGACGCTAGGTTGAGCCACTCAAGGAGCGTACCACAGCCAACGTTAAGGGTAAAATATTACAACCACACTGACGCTCTGGTCAGGTTTCCACTGTTTGTCCACAGCGGTGGGGCGCGAGGAAGGGGCTGCTATTCCGGAGGCTTGGACCCGGAATGTTCCGCCGTTTCCACAGTGTTGGATGGGGAGAAGATGGCGTCCGGATCCTCAAAGAGAAACGCCTCGATCTCGTCTCGCTTCGCATGGGCATCGCGACGTCCCATCTCGATGAGAGTCTGTGCGAAGCCTCCATCGAACAATAGGTAGCTCGCCAAGTCGGCGTCGGCGCCGACACCGACGTCCAGCATGCTGATGAACGCGCGACCGAGGCTCTTGCCGAATCGAACTCGATTGGATGCGAGGTAGTCGGATGCAACTTGGCCAATGTCAGTGGTCGGTCGAAGCACTAGGGAGTTGAGCAAACGGCGCTTCGCCAACGCGCCGCGCGTCTTCGCCGCTTCATTGATGCGATCGAGGAACTGTGGACCGTACGCGTGGATGCCGTCCTTGAGGAAGTCGTTGACGCGCTGCACTTCGAGAAGGTCGGTGTTGACGTGATCGAGAAGGAACGCGTTGAGCACTTTGCCGAGCATGTAGGTCGCGCCGGGGTACTTCCCGTCTTGCACGGCGCGCTTGTCGGCGGCGTGCGGAGTCGAAAGCCCAACGACCAACAAACGGTTCATACCGAGATGAACCGAGGGTCCCATGGGCGTGTTGAGGCGAAGACCGCCGTCGCAGTGGATCTCGTCACCGATCTCGACCGCTGGGAAGATCAGCGGAATAGCGGCCGAAGCGAGCACGTGGTGCTGGCCGATCTTCGCCCTGCGAACCAGCGCATGGAGGCCCAAACCCTTGGGAATTCCAACCCCGGGGGCCGTATCGACGAAGATCACCGGCTGCCCCGTCCCAACGTGCGTAGTGCTGACCGTGAGCCCGCGAAGCGCGCCGCTGCGAATGTTTCGCCTGAGTTGGCGCCAGCGAACAGTCCTTCCAACGAGGGCCGAGAGCGGCGCTGGATCGAATACGCCGCGTGCCTGACCGGCGCCGCCGAGGAGCACACGATAGAGGCCCGCGGCTTGGCGAAGACCAAACCCGAGCACATGGGGAAGCTCGAGGTCGGTCCAAATCGAGACGAGTTGCTTCATGGCGGCCGGCATCTCGCCGATCGCCGAGGCGACATACGCGCCGTTGACGGCTCCGACGCTGGTCCCGGAAATCAGGTCGACCTTGGGTGCATTCCCCCGGGCGTCGGCGAACTCGCTGAAGATGTACTCGAGCACACCTACTTCGTACGCGCCTCGCGCGCCGCCTCCCGAAAGTATCAATCCAAGGCCACTCAACGTTCTTCCTCGTCCTCTAAGCGTACCAGCCGAACGGGGTTGTCGCAGAAATCGTCGCTGTGGAGTAGTCGGCGAATCTCGGGCGGGAGCCACACATCCCCGTGGGGCAATCGGCGGAGCGCGTTGAGCAGTACTTCGGCCCGCCGCCACGGTGGGGCCGTGGGCGAGACGTAGATCACCAGCTCACCCCCAATGGTGCACAGGCCCCCATCGATATGGGCTTCGTCGGGGAGCTCCTCTTCGAGCACAATGATCCCGAGGCGCGTCAGGGCTCGTTCCAGTGCGTCGAGCTGCTGCGCGAGGTTCACCATCCTAAGGTGTGCCCAGGAGCCGAGCCCCGCAATCTGGTCGTTTCGGAGGCCGAGCTGGTAAGATGATCCCGCTTTGATTCGCCTTGCAAAACCGTGGATCGGCGAGGACGAGCAGCGCGCCGTCGCCGCCGTTCTAGAGTCTGGACAGCTGGTACAGGGAGCTCTTGTCGAGCGGTTCGAGCAAGCGGTCGCCGCATTGATCGGGCGTCGGCATGCGGTGGCCGTGTCGAGTGGAACCTCTGCCTTGCAACTTACGCTCAAGGCGCTGCAGATCGGACCGGGTGACGAGGTCCTGTGCCCGGCGTTGAGTTGGCCGAGCCCGGCCCATGCGGTTCGAGTCGCAGGGGCGAAGGTGCAGTTCGTCGATGTCGACCAGGACGAGTGGAACAGCTCCGCCGAGGCACTGCGCGAAGCACGCAACGGAAACACGAGGGCGGCGATCGTGATCGACCAGTTCGGTAACCCGGCGCGCGCCGAACAGATCCACGCGGCGCTTGGGGCGCTGCCCATCATCGAGGATGCGGCGTGCGCGCTGGGGAGCCGGTTCGCGGGCGGCCCATGCGGCAGCCTCGGGAAGGTTTCGTGTCTGAGCTTCCACCCGCGAAAGATTCTGACGACGGGTGAGGGCGGGATGTGCCTCACCGACGACGACGACGTCGCGGAGAAGCTCCGGATGCTGCGCAATCACGGACAGCTTCGTGGGGAGTTTGTCGTCGCGGCGGGAAACTCCCGGATGACCGACATCGCCGCAGCGTTGGGGCTGGCGCAGCTACAGCGCCTCGACGAGATCGTCGCGCGCAGGCGTGAGCTCGCAGCGCTCTACCGTGAGGCTTTCGACGGCGAGATGGACTTGCAGAGCACACCGGCCGGCGCGGAATCCAACTATCAAACGTTTGGCGTGGTCCTGCCCCAAGGCCATGACCGCAATGCGGTGCTCGAAAAGCTGGCGGAGCGCGGCGTCGAGGCCGGTCTGCTGTCGTTCGCGATTCACAAGCTCGGGAGCTTCACAGGCAGTGAGGCTTCGCTCCCGATCACCGAGCACATTGCGGCACGGGGGGTTGCGCTTCCGCTGTATCCGCAGATGCGGAACGCCGAGGTCGACGAGGTGGTGAGAAGCCTCCGCGAGGTGCTCCATGGCTGATGATCTCGTGTTGGAGGTGGAGGGGCTTTGGAAGGTCTTCCACATCGGCTTCTTCCGAAAGCGGGTGGAAGCGGTCAGGGGCACGAGCTTCAGCGTGAAGAGAGGGGAAATCTTCGGGCTGCTTGGGCCAAACGGCGCAGGGAAGACGACCACGATCAAAGCGATCCTCAGGCTGATCTTCCCGACCAAAGGCGAGATTCGGATCTTCGGCCGCTCGGCGGATGACCGCGAAGCCGCGAGGCGCGTCGGCTACATGCCCGAGAATCCGTACGTGTATCAGTACCTCAAGCCGCTCGAATTTTTGGACCTGTGCGGACGACTGGTCGGGATGCCGAAAGCAGATCGCCGTGTCCGCTCGGAGGAGATGATCGACAAGGTAGGCCTTCGGCACGCGATCGACCGGCCAATAGGCAAGTTCTCAAAGGGAATGATGCAACGGATCGGACTCGCGCAGGCCCTGCTCCACGACCCGGAGCTGTTGGTGCTCGACGAGCCGATGAGCGGGCTCGACCCCATCGGCCGTAAAGAGGTGCGCGATTTGCTGATCGAGCAGCGAGAGCGCGGTAAGACGCTGCTATTCACAAGCCACATCCTGAGCGACGTCGAGCTCCTGTGTGACCGAGTCGTGATCATGCAGCATGGAGAAATCACCTCTGAGGGGCAGGTGCACGACCTGCTGGAGACGGCGGGCCGCCGGGTCGAGATTCGGCTGAGTGGCGCTTCGCAGGCGCTCAAGGATTCGCTCGGCTCGCGGGGGACGATCCTCGATGATGGGGCCGGACACCTGACGCTGCGAGTCGACGGCCAAAAGGCGGTCGAGGAGATCATCCGGATCTCGAACGCGGCCGGCGCCAAGCTCGACGCGATGATTCCGGAAAGACAGACGCTCGAGAACCTGTTCTTGGACGACGCGGGCCGCTGAGCCGCCGACTTGCGACATCGGCGCGGGTCTTTAGATCTACGGCATGACTGTGAAGAGGGTTTCACCAAGAGAAGCGGACGCGCTCGTCCAAGAGGAAGGCTACGTTTACCTCGACGTTCGCTCCATCCCTGAGTTCGACGCGGGCCACACGGCGGGCGCGTACAACATCCCACTTCTGCACGCGACGCCGGCGGGGATGCGTCCGAACGGGGATTTCATGTCGGTGGTCGGCGCCGTTTTCCCGAAAGACACCAAGCTGGTGCTCGGATGCCGGTCGGGCAACCGATCGCTGAGGGCAGCCCAGGCCTTGAGCGCGGCGGGGTTCGAGCACGTCGTCGATCAGCGCGCCGGACACAGCGGCGCGCGTGATGCGTTCGGCCAAGTCCATGAGGCAGGCTGGGAGGGCTCCGGCCTCGACGTCGCAACTGAAGCCCACTCGGACAGAACCTACGAGGCGCTCTTGGCGCGCCGGGATAGTTAGCCGAAGAGGGCCGGCCAGAGGATGCCTGGAAGCCTCATCAGCGACGGGTCGGCGTTGAAGTAGGTCATCCTTCGACCGACGGTCGCCGCAGCCTTGTTGTCGATGAACCAGAGGGGCTTGGGCCACACGCGAAACGGCCCCCGTAACACCGACTTTTGGGGCCTGTCGAACATGAACGTGTTGTGGACGATGCCGCGTCCCGAGCGAATGTCCTCGGTGGTATGCCCGGGGAACGCGCCCCAGGTCGGGGTGACCAGCGCGTAGTTGAGCGCAGGCCAATGATTAATTCCGACGCTGCCGTACCGAAGGTTGGCAATCGCCCGCTCGACGGCCTCGGCAACGGCGGGGTCCTTCATAGACTTGGGATGCACGAAGATGCCTGCATTCAGGGTGCCCCAGATCGAGTCGTTACAGAAGTCGACCGCCTTATCGATGTACTCCACGACCGACTGCGCGGACAGTGCGACCTCACTTGCCTGACCGCACCACGACTCGGTGGTGAAACAGATGTCGTCGGTCTCGTTGGGGTCGAGGTGGTGGATCAAGGTCCACGGGACACGGCCCGCGCCTTTAGCGCCGAATTCGTCGGCATCCGGATGACGCTCGACGAACATCTTCTGGCGCTCTTCGGCGCCGGGATAGTACGGCTTCCGATCCGCGGCGTGCGCCAACGCATTCTGGAGCGAGGCCAGCAAATCCTCGCGCTGGTCCCACTGCTCGTGCTGGATGACGACCCGAGTCGCGGCACAGTTGAAGCCCGAGTTGTTGCACAGCGAAGACGCAAGATTGACGCCGTGATAGTCGAGGTCCTTTTGCGACCAGGGACCGGGGACGATGATGATCGGACTCACGTTGCCAAGCTCGCTGCTGAGGCGCTTGGTGTTGCGGGGATCGCGATTTGCTTTGCGGCGTGCGCCTTCCTCGCCCACGCCGTAGACGATGGCGTCGTGGGTCTTGTCGGACCCCGTGATGTGGATTTCTTCGACCAGGCGATGCGTGCACAGATACTCGCCTTCGGCTGCGCCTCCGTACACGACACGGAAGAAACCTCGGTCTCGCAGGGCCGCAAACGCCTCGTCGATGAACGGGCCGAGATACTCGTTGACCGGGTTCATCTTCAAGATGACGACCTGGCCCTCCACGAAAAGCTTGTAGAGCGCATCCATCGGTCCGATCGAAGCGACGTTCCCGGCGCCGAGCACCAAGGCCAGCGCACCCTTCGGGGACTTGTCTCGATAGAACGCGGCCTGATTCTCGCTCAGGTTGCCGAGGGTGACACCCGGCTGCATCCACACTTCGGACGTGAAGCCCATGAAGAGGACGCCATCCCAACCGTCGGCCGGGAACACGGGCGCGACGACCTGCCCGTCCGGACGCGTGTACGGCGCTTTGGGGAGCTGCGGCACGCCTTGTTCGTCGATGTCACGTAACGACGCGATCAGAAGAGCGATGTTCTTGATGATCGCGCCGGGGCCAGCCAGCCACTCTTCGCCCTCTTCGCCGGTGCCAACGGTCATGCCTTTGGCTTCCATGGCCGCTTGCATCCAGCGGTCGGCGACCGCGACGACTCCATCACGCAAGTGCTCGAGGATCTCGATGCGCTCGTCGATGTCGAGGGCAGCCCAATCTTGCTTGTGATCTTCGAGGATCGCGAGCGCTTCGTCGAGTTTCGACTGGGAGGTGGGCTCGATTCGGTGCTCGGCTTCCGGGATGGCGGCAGAGCCTTGGGATTCGACGACGGCTTGAGTCACGGTGCCTCCTTCTACGGCGCGGATAGCGTCGATATGTTGGGGTGCTGGCCCGCAGAGATCAAGAACTCCTTAACCTCGCCGAGCGTGTCGCAGACCCGAGCCGGAGGGAGGCTCCGAAGAAAGACTTTTCCGTAGCCTTTTCGGCGAATTCGCGAGTCGAGGATCGCAACGACGCCGCGGTCCTGGGTTGTTCGGATCAGGCGTCCAAACCCCTGCTTTAGCGAAAGCGCGGCGGCCGGAACCAGGTACCGCATGAAGGAGGATTCGCCAGCCTGGTCGAGGCGTTCGCAGCGGGCCGCCACGACAGGGTCGCTTGGGACATCGAAAGGGAGCTTGTCGATGATGACGAGCCGAAGGGCCGAACCCGGGACATCGACCCCTTCCCAAAAGCTGGCGGTAGCAAACAAGACCGCGTTGCCCTGATCGCGAAATCGGTCGAGCAAAGTCTGCTTCGGTGCGTCTCCTTGAACGAACCATTCGTAGTCGACCTCATCGCCCACGCGCTTCGCGAGCATCCGCATCATGCGGAGTGACGTCGAAAGAACGAAGGCGCCTCCCTCCGACATTCGGATGAGCTCGAGGATCTCTTTTGCAGCCGCGTCGACAAAGTCCGAAGCGCGCGGGTCGGGTAGGTGCGTCGGCGCGTATAGCGCGACTTGCTCTTCGTAGCGGAAAGGGGACTCGACGACCTCTTCGCTGACTTCGGTATCGATTCCGAGGCGGCGTTTGACGAAGCCGAAGTCGCCGCCGGTAGTCAGCGTCGCGCTCGTGAAGACGACGCAGGGAATGCGCTCGTGAAGACGTTCACGCAACAGCGGGCCAACGTCGATCGGGCTCGAGCCCACCGACGGACTGCGGCCGCTTCCCTGGGCCCAGCTCACTTGGCCTGCCTCTTCCAGGGAGCCGAGGGCCTCTCGGAGCTGGTCCGCTCGCCGCGCGATTTGCAGGACGTTCTCTAGGGGCGGTCGAATGTTCCGGCACGACGCAGAGAGCTCTGCCAAGACGTTGTCCAGCGCAAAGAGGGCCTGTTCCGGGATCGCCTCTGGGGGTAACGGGGCGCGGCCACCGTTGGCGTTCCCGGGTAGAGCGCTGAAGAAATTCGAGGACTGCTGGAGCACCGCGTCGAGGAGCCGGGTGTCGTGCCCCTCGGCGCCGCGTTTTCCGCCGAACGCTAACCGGGCGTCGCGGACCAAGCGTTCGAGCATTGCGGTGGACAGACGCGAGCCGAAGAAAAGCGTCGCGGTGTCTTCGATCTGATGCGCCTCGTCGAAGATCACGGCGTCATAGTCGGGCAGCACCGACGCGAAGCCAGTGTCCCGGAGCGCGAGATCGGCGAAAAACAGATGGTGATTGACGACCACCAGCTGGGCGCTCTCCGCGCGGCGGCGCACGCGGGTCGCAAAACACTCGTCGTAGTACCCGCAGCGCGCACCGATTCGCGTGTCCGAGCCGCTCACCACCCGCGACCAGATCGGATCTTCCTCGGCGATCGATGCGAGGGCCGCGCGATCCCCGGAATCGGTCGTCTCGACCCAGCTGCGGAGTGTCGGCAATGACCGTGCAAACCGTGGTTGCATGGCGTCCGCGCTGCTCGACAGCTCATGGAAGCGGCGACGGCAGACGTAGTTACCGAGGCCCTTGACGCAGGCCGCGTCGATCTCGATGCCGAGATGGCGCTTCAGGGCCGGAAGGTCCTTTTCCATGATCTGGTCCTGCAAAGCGCGCGTGCCGGTAGACACTAGGACGCGCCGGCCGCTCAGCGCTGCCGGAATCAAGTAGGCCCAGGTCTTGCCTGTGCCAGTTCCAGCCTCGATTAGGAGGGCGCCGTCATGCTCCAACACCTCTTGGACGGCGTGGGCCATCCGGATCTGGCCGGGACGGTGCTCGTAGCCGGAAACACCGCGGGCCAGCGGTCCCGTAGGTCCAAGCAGGTGACCCGCATCCATTGGCGTGCTCTAGCACGAGGCGCTGCCGCTGCCTCGGCGACGCGCTATAGAAAGCCGCATCGTGATCCCGATCCGTGACATCAACCACACGCGCCGCACGCCGATCGTCACTTGGGCGCTCATCGGCGCCAACGTACTGATCTTCGTGGGAAGCCTGAGCCTCGGAAGCACCGGGGCCGAAGCGATGGTGATGCGCTTCGGGGTGATCCCCGACGTCATCGTCCATGGAAATTGGGGTGTCGCCCGCGCCAGCGGTGGTGCGATCGGGAGCTGGGTCACACCGTTCACGAGCATGTTCCTGCACGGCGGCCTGCTGCACCTCGGCAGCAACATGCTCTTCCTGCACGTCTTCGGCGACAACATCGAGGACGTGCTTGGCCGGGGCCGATTTCTCTTGTTCTACACGCTATGCGGCGTCGGCGCGGTCGTCGGGCAGATCCTGGTCGACCCGGACAGCATGGTGCCGATGATCGGTGCGTCCGGAGCGATCTCGGGCGTCTTGGCGGGGTACTTGACGCTGTTCCCGCACGCCCGCGTCGTCACGCTCATCCCGATCTTCATCTTCATTCACTTCATGGAAGTGCCAGCCGGAATCTTCATCGTGCTTTGGTTCGTACTGCAACTCGTGCAGGGCTACTTGTCACTCGGCATCATTGCGGAAGGCGGCGGTGGCGTCGCGTGGTTTGCGCACATCGGCGGCTTCCTCGCTGGCCTGGTGTGCGTGCGAATGATGTACCGAAAGCCTAAGGGGCGTCGGAAGCGGTTATTTCGCTAGGTGCAGGCGTCTCTTCGACGGGCTCCGGCGCAGCGGTAGGCTCGGCCTTCGCCTCGGTTGAAGGCTGCTCTACGGGAGGCTCTGCCTCGGCCTTCTCCTGGTCGACCGGAGGCGGTGTAACCGGCTCGGTGCTCGGAGCGGCCTGTGCAGCCTCCGCGGGGCCGTCCTTTTGGAGCGTTACGTTGACCGATGCGGCCATGCGGCGAGTCTCTTCGACGAAGTCGGCGCGGCTCACCGACGTGCTGACCGTCTTGTAGCCGTCCTTGGAGACCACGATCGTACGGGACCCCGACATCGACTTGAACTGGAGCGAACCGGGCGTGGAGGCTTGTCCGCCGCCAACTGCGCTAGCCGTCGCTCCGGCCGGGTTGGTGACGACCTGGACGACGTAGGGAAGTGGTGCGAGCCACAGGTTCACCGGTTTTTGGTCAGCCCCAACCGTGATCTGATGCCTGCGAGCCAAGTAACCACGAGCCTTCGAGAAGAAGGACACCTTGCTCCCGACCTCGTATTCGAGCTCGAGGGGCGTTCGGCCCACGCCCTTTCCGTCGACACTGACGAACGCGCCGGAAGGACGGGAGAGAACCTGGAACTTCACCTTGCCGGTAGCGGTCGCTTCGACGGGCGCCGCTTCGGCTGCGGGTTCAGCCGCCGCTTCAGCCGGCTCTGCACCCTCGGCAGCGACCACCTCTTTGTCGGCTTGTGCTGCCCCGCTCGGTTCTTCCGGCTCAGGCGTTGGCACGGCGACAGGTTGGGCGCCGCGGGAAGGGGCTGCGACGACCTCCTCCGATTGGCCGAGATATGGCGCAGCGAGGGCCATCAAGTCGTCTGCGTACCCCAGCTGCCAAGCTGCACCCGCACCGCCGGCGAGCACCAGCACGAACAGGAGCAGGAACATCCAGGCGCGTGCACCCTTCTTCTGCGGCGTGGGCCGTGTAGTCCAAGCCGGCGTGGCCGCTTTCGGGACCTGCAACGCTTCGGTGGGGATCCCCGGCGCTTCGGGCATGGACGCAGCAGGCGGCGGGACCGTCGGCACGGCGGGATCGAGCAGGCTAGCGTCGATGAATTCGCCTGGCGCAGGGCCGAACGACTCGGCGACCGCCGGACCGAATAGATCGGGAACGGCGCTCCGCAGCTCCGGGCTCGGGGTGGAGCCTGTGGGCACCACTGGAGTCGGTCGCCTCTCTGCAACGAAGGCCGAGGACGCGTCTTTGGCGATTACCGTTGCATCGACGTCGGCGGGGTAATCGGACTCGAGTAGTTCGTGAACCTTCGTGGTCTCTTCATCGAGAAAATCGTCTTCGGCATCGAGCTCGTCCATCGCCGGCGCTGCAGAGCTGCCCATGCGCGCACTTGCGCTGAGCCCCGAACCGCCAAAGGCGGACATCGCTCCACGCGACGGAGCGTCGGACACCGAGTGGCTCTTGTCGCCGCGTACTTCTTGCTGCGCACTGAATGCGCCACGCGCTGCCGCAGTGCGGTTGTGACCAATCTGGTTGCTGACCTCGCGTGCGCGCTCTGCGCCGGCCTGTGCTTCGCGTGTTGCTGCTTCGCCAGCACCGCCTTCTTCGAGCGCAGAAGCCAAGAACTCGCTGACGTGGCGAACTTTGGTTCGATCCGCTTCTTCTAGGTCGCCGGGATCAAAGGCCACTTCGGGGGTGAGTCGGACGCCCTCTTTACCCTGCTCGAACACACCGGGGTGCGCGCGGTCCTCGGCGATGCGTTGCACGACCGATCGGGACTCCGGGTCCATCTTGATGAACTTGATGCCCATTCCCGACGGGTTGTCCCCGTTGGCCTCACCCTCGTCCCGCCTCCAAACCACGCGACCCACGCCATGGATCAACGTCGACTGGTCTTGAAGGATGAACTCGAACTTCAGAAGCGTACCCACGGCCAATGGCTTCTTGGCTTTGATGAATACACCCCCCCGCGAGATGTCACTGCTGTAGCGTTCGATGAAATCCTCGAGCGTGGCGCTCTTGTACCGGATCTTCAGCGAAAGCAGCGTGCGCTTGTCCTTGCGTGCGTCTGCCATGATCTCTTGTCTGAAACCCCCAACTCCAGCGTAGCTATCGATTCGTGAACCAACAAACGTTTCGCATAGAAAAAAGACGTCACGCTGGGGTTACGGCGAGTGATAGTTGCGCATGAATTTCGCGTTGGTCGCCCAACGTAGTCCGAAGTCGCACATTGGCATCAAAAGGGATCCCCATGTTTACACCATGGAATTCGAGGGCCCACTGCGATTTCGAACAGTGACTGATGGTCGCGCGGTGGACCGAAAAGCCGGTGCGAAAGAGATCTCGCAGCGCGATCACGAACTGTTGGGCGCCGGGTTGGATTGTGACGTGGCGAGTGGACCAGGGGCGTCCCGGCGACGGCATGCGTCCGACGCAAAGTGCACACGCATCGACGAGCGTGTCCGATTCGACATCGATCTCGAGGCCTTCGGGCGAGGGGGCCACGTGGACCGTGGCTTCGCGTCCCCATACGGGCGGGCGACCTCCGAGCTGTAGAAGCGAAGGAGCAAAGACTTCGTCAAGCTCCGGCGCTACATCGAGGAGCGGCGCTAGCGCGAATCCACGGTTCTCGAGCTCGGGATGAGGGATGGTCAGCTCGGGCGAGTCGTGCGGGCCGCGCTGATCCCAAAGCAGGTCTAAATCGATGCTGCGCGGACCCCACCGTTTTGCGGGAGCGCGATGGCGGCCGAGACGACGCTCCGTTCGGAGCAAGACGCGCAACAACTCGGGCGCAGAGAGTGTTGTTTCCAAGCGGAACGCAGCATTCAGATACTGTGGTTGCGAGGGCCCCAGGGGCTCGGTTTCGTAGATCGCGGAGACCTCGCGAACCTCGATCCCGTGGCGCGCGCCCAACAACACCTCGGCGCAACGGATCGACGCCTCCCGCGCTCCGAGATTCGACCCCACCCCAACGACGACCATGCTCACAAACCCAACCTCGATTAAAAGGGGACAGTCCCCTTTTTCAAAGGGTTAATTGCGGCTACGGTCCGCGCATGTCGGAGATGCCCCTTTTCGAGC
>CALJYC010000213.1 GCA_937984275.1 uncultured bacterium
GTCCAGCAGATCGTATTCGGCCGGCCGCACGGCGAACATCCGGGTCCCGACTGGCTGCTCTGGGTGCTGACTGTGTTCCTGTGCCTGTGCGTGCCCGCTCTCTTGTTGATCTTGCGTCTCACGGTCACCGTCGACGACGGCGGCATCCACATCCGCTACTACCCGTTCGTCCGCCGCACGATTCCCTTCGCAGACATCCGCGCCTTCCAGGCCCGACGCTACCACCCCATCCGAGAGTTCGGCGGCTGGGGCATCCGTAGCGGTCTCGGAAAGAAGTCAGCGTACAACGCAAAAGGGGATCTCGGAGTGGAGCTCTACTTGAAGGACATGAGGTCGATCATGATCGGCAGCCAGCGACACGAGGAGTTGGCGGCAGTGCTTCGACGACACGGATTGACCGACGCACCCGCGCAGTGACACGGGAACTGCCTCACCGGAGAACGGCTAGCGACGGGCGTGCTCGCGATCGGGAGCCCCGTCGCCACGGCTACTCAAGTCAACATAAGGCTAGGCGCCGACCCAATCGCTGTGCTGCCCATCGCGAGCCGTTCTCCTGTGTAGAAGTCGACGTACGGGGGGCGTGGCCGGTGTGACGTGCTTAGAATTAACCCTTTTAAAAAGGGGTCTGACCCCTATTCCTGGATGTTGACGTGTGGAGGGGGACGGGGGAACGCGACATGGGGTGGAGTCGGCGTGTGAGTGACAATCGGCACGCGAGCAATCACCTCCGATTGGCGCGAGCTCCGAGGGGCGGCTTGCGTGGCCTACGCCCCCAGTCTTTCCGGCCACCTCTGCAAGCCGCCCCGTCCGGCGCAACCCCATGTCGTGTTCCCCCGTACCCCGAGACGCTGGGCTAGGGCTCGGGGATCGCCTCTTGCGCCTTTTCCCAGATGTCCGTCGTGCCGATGACGTCGACGATCATCACAGCCTCGGCAGCGGAGATGTTGTCCTGCTTCGGGGTGCTGATGTCTAGCCAGCCGGCGATTCGTCTTGCGATCGCCAGGCGTGTGGCCAACTCGGTGCGGGCGCGCGCCAAGCTGCCAAAGCGGGACCAGCGCATCGACCAGACCTCGTCGGCGAGCCAGTCGCCGAAGACCCGGTTCGGGGAGACAGGGTCGACGACGCGCTCCGCTGCTTGCTCGAATGAGTCCGCCCATGGGCGATCGAGCCCGGTTGGTTCGCGCCGATCTACCAGGAAACCGATCGCCCCGGCGAACCAACGCGCCGCCGCTGCGGCACGCGAGGGCCCGTGGAACTCGAGCAGCTCCTCTACAACTGCGGACCAGGTGATGCCGTCGAGCTCGGGAAAGGGCTGCGCCTCGAGGACGGTCATCAGGTTCTTTCCCTCGAACAGCGCCCTGATGAGCCCTGCCTCTCGCTCGGCGTACTCTGCGAACGAGAGCGATTCACTCGCCGACCAGGCGACATCGTCGAGGACTGCGTGCTCAGGCTTCAGCTCGCCACTCGAATCGAGCAAGTTGGGTCGCGCGTCCTCCGCGGTGATCGGGGGCAGCGGTCCCAGCGTGCGGCATGTGCACCGATGCTGCGTAGAAATCCGGCCACCTGCAGGGGTCGCCGTCAACGCGTACGGGAACTGAATGCAGGGGCTGGGCTTCATCTCGGGCCCGAGCTTGGAATGGATCGCGCACCCTTGCTCGCTCCAGAACACACACCGACCGGTGTCGCTCCGCATCATCAGGACCGCAGCATCCTCGCCTTCGTGGCGGTCGATCGCGTCTTCCGAGATCACTGCGAGCATCTCGCAGTCTTCGTCACTGAGCGCCCCCACGGCGTGAATGTCACTGCAACAAAGCCCGTCCCCGACGCAGTCGAAACGCGCACCGGGTCGCACCAGCAATGGCTCCCGTCTCGCAAGAACGGTCATGAATTCGCCAAACGGGGCTCGGGAGCCAGGTAGAGGAGCTCCACTCCGGGCATCACGAGCTCGTCACCGCCCGGATTGACCTGCTCCACGCCCGTCTCGGGATCTCGAAAGCCGATCACCAAACAACCGGTGGACGCGCGAATCTGTTGACTCAACCGGTCGAAGGTCGCCGGCGCCTCGATGCTGTCGGGAAGCAGGCCGACGTAGAGATTCTGATGCCCGTCGAAGACCATGCGACTGGTGGCATCAGCGACGCCGGGGTAGACGACCGTGTGCGCCAGGAGGGAATACCCAACGCGGCGGGTCTCGATGACCTCGTCGCTCCCGGCTGCACGGGCATGCTGGACGTTCTCGGAATCCAAAACCTCAGCGATGATCCGCACCGGCTTGATTCGCTTCGCGGCCGCCGGACTCTTGGTCATCGCCGAGCGAATTGTGAACACGGTGAGGATGGTCGTGGCGTCGGCTTGCTGTGGCTTCACGCGCCGCGAGCCGGTTACGATGACGGTCGATGCCTCGGCGATGCGCGCTTTGTCGAGCTCGCTTTCCTTCGTTGGATCTCCTTGCACCCACATGAACTCGGGAGCCAACTCCCTGGGGCGCTCGTAGGGACCGAAGAGGACGACTCGTTGCTCGTCCAAGTCGATTTCCTTGCTGAGCACGTCGAGCAACATGCCACTGCCCATCTCGTAGCCACAGACGACGATGTGATTGACGTAACCGCTCATTCGAAACTGCTCCTCTCGGATGCTCAGAACCGCGTGTAACAGGCTATGCCCGATGACGCCCGCGAAAAGGGCCAAGGTGAAGAGGCCACCCACCATCATCGCGCCACCGACGAAGCGACCCACAGTGGTTACCGGCGTGATGTCACCGAAGCCGACGGTGGTGATCGTCACCAACGCCCACCAAAGCCCGTCCCCGAGGCTGCCGATTTCGGGGTTCACGGAGCGTTCCACCAAGAAGAGACTGATTCCGCCTAGAATCGTCTCCACGCCAAGCACCGAAAACGCAAAGGCGAACAAGAGGCGGTCTTCCTCGAACGCGTGCATCAGCCCCTGGAACGGGTTGGCATAGCGGAAGAGCTTCTTCGTGCGCAGCAGCCGCAAGAGACGCAGAGCGCGCAAACCACGCAGAGCGGGCACCAGCGCGAGGACGGTGAGGATGTCGATCAGCATCATCGGGGTGAGTGCGAACCGAATCCGGCCAAAGATCTCGGTGCGAAGCCTGCTCAAGGGCGGCTTCTTGAACACCTGCAGCTCTGGCGGGCGATACGTCAGAATCCTCGTGCTGACCTCGACGGCGAAGAGCCAAAGAAGAACCCGGTCGATCCGTTGAAGGATCTGATCGCCTCGTGAGCCGTCGGGAAAGAACGGCTCGGCGACCAGCACCGCGATCGACAAGATGATCAGCGTCCAGACGACCGACTCGACCACCCGATACGCCTGTGTGCGCGGGTCGTGAAACGCAGCATGCAAGAAGTCGCGCGCGGACATGCGCGCCGAGCATCAATGGATGACGCCCCGGTGTCAACTGCCCGGAAGGCAGCCTGGCTGCCTACTGAGCTGCGACCGGGGTCTGTTCGACCTCGTCGAGTTCGATCGCGTCGGCCAGGATCTCGGCGATGTCACGCTGGCCGATCTCCGCCTCCTTCTCCTGGTCCTTGAGACCATCGGTGAGCATGGTCATGCAGAAGGGGCAGCCGCTTGCGATAGTCGTCGCGCCGGTGTCGAGGAGTTGCAGCGTTCGCTTGTTGTTGACGCGTTCTTTGCCCTGCTCTTCCATGAACATCTGCGCGCCGCCGGCTCCGCAGCACAGGCCCTTCTTGCGGTTCCAGTACGGGACCTCGGTTAGCTCGAGGCCCTCGATCGCCTCGAGGATCTGACGCGGCGAATCGTAGACCTGGTTGTAGCGGCCGAGGTAGCAGCTGTCGTGGTAGACGACTTTGCCCTTCACGGCCTTCGACGGAACGAGCTTGCCCGCCACGAGCAAGCCGTTGAGGAAGTCACTGTGATGCACGACGTCGTATGTGCCCCCGAAATCCGCGTACTCGTTGCCGAGGATGTTGAAGCAGTGCGGGCACGCCGTGATGATCGTCTTCTTGGCGGCTTCGTATCCGTTGAGCGTTTCGATATTTTGCTCGGCGAGCATCTGGAAGAGGTACTCGTTGCCGGCGCGGCGCGCAGGGTCGCCGGTGCACGTCTCTTCCGTGCCCAGAATCGCGAAATCGACACGCGCCTTCTTCAAGAGCTTGGACACGGCGCGCGCGACCTTCTTGGCCCGATCATCGTAGCTGGCCGCGCAGCCGACCCAGTACAGGACCTCGGCGTCGGGCTTGTCGCTTAGCAGTGGAATGTCGAGGCCGTCGGCCCAGTCCCCCCGATCCATCGCGGAGATGTTCCACGGGTTGCCGTTGGTCTCGATGCCATTGAACGCACCCTGAAGCTCGCCAGGGAACTCGTTCTTCATCATGACTTCCTCGCGGCGCATGCCGACGATCTTGTCGACGTAGGAAATCATGACGGGACACTGCTCCTCGCACGCGCGGCACGAGGTGCACCCCCATATCACGTCAGGATGAAGGATGTTTGGGACGAGGTCGACGACTGTCGCCCCCACGAAGTAGCCTCCGTCAGGCGCGGCCGGGAACGTGTGAATGGGCTCCTCTCCATCGCTTGGCTTGGGAGGCTCCTGCGGCGTATCGCTCGGCTCCGCGACCAACGCATCCTTACCGAACATCGCGTCTTCGGTGGCGTACAGATGGTCTCGGATCGCCAGCGTCAGGTGTTTGGGCGAAAGCTTCTTGCCGGTGATGTAAGCCGGACAGTTGTCGCTGCAGCGCCCGCACTCGGTGCAGGTGTACAGGTCCATGATGTGCTTGTACGTGAGGTCACCAAGCTGGTTGATCCCAAGAGACTCTTCACGCTCGACCTTGCCTTCGAGGTCGTCGACTTTCGGAAGCGCATTGGGCCTACGCTCGTACGCAAAGACGTTTGGAATGACGGTGAGCACGTGGAAGTGCTTCGAGTACGGAAGGATGTTCAGAAAGATCAGTACGAACGCCGAGTGCCACCAGAACCCTGCGTGCTGGAACCCCGTGACCAGTGTTGTGTTGTCCACGTTGGCTAGCAGCTGCGCGAAGATCCCGCCGAACGGTTCCCACCAACCAGCGTGAATCGGCTCGCCGTAGGCGCGCGAATCGAGAACGAGCGACGACCCGACATAGAGGAAGTCGGCGGCCATCATCGTAATGATGATGAAGAGGATCAGGATCGGTTCCGTGAAGACGTAGCGGTTGGCGTGGTGGCCGAGGGTCATCCGAGGCTTGTCCTTGACGGCCTTCGGGTCACCGCTGTCCTCGCCGCGCTTCGCCCAGCGCAGGTAGAGGAACAGGATCGAGCCGACGATCGCGGCGAACGCGGCCAGCTCCTTGACGAAGGAATACAGCTTCCCGAACAGGTGGTCGGTGCTCAGCAAACCCCAGAAATCAAAACTGGGATCGAACCCACGTCCCCAAAGCATGAGGCTGTTGAGAAGGAGCACCTGGAAGGCGACGAAGATGCCCACGTGCGCGAACCCAGCCATCGCGTAGTTCGGCATTTTCTTCTGCCCAAAGGCGTAGACCAAGAGGGTCTTCGTCCGGTCGGCGATCTGCTCTCCGGTCCAGGCAAATCGCGGGTCGGGGACACCGATCTTCACCTGCCTAAGCCGCCGAAACGCGGACCACGAGAAAAATCCGAGCGTGCTCACCAACAGCAACGTCATCCAAATCGGACCCATGGTATTCTCCCTGACTTCAAGCGCGGAATCAGTGCAAACGCAGCCTCGCGCTGCGCGCAGGTTTAGGGGTGTGGCGCATCGAAGTCAACCGCCGAACTACGATGACCGAGCCTCCGAAGGCCCCTTCCATTATGATTCTGGGGTGGGCCGTTTGGGGTCGATATTTCTGCTGGGGGTCGCTGCATGCGCGTCCCCAACGCTGCATACCGTGCCCCGGGTCGTCGACGGACAGGTCGAGCACGGCGCGTTCGTGTCTCCGTATGCGTACGAGTGGTTCATTGAGGGCGAAGTGTCAGCCGCCAAAGGCCAACACGACGAAGCTGCCATGGCGTTCGAGGCCGCGGCAGCGGCGCCAGCGGACGACGTCGTGCTCATGACCCGGCTGGCTGAGGAGTACGAGCTCAGCGGCGCGTCTCGCCGAGCCGACCGGACCCTAGCATTGGCACGCCGTTCCTATCCGGAGTCAGCCAGGGTCGCGCTCGCCGAGGGACGCATCCAGAGATACCGAGGCACGGATGGCATCGCACTTTCGTCGTTCGCACACGCCCGGGAGTTGGCGCCAACATGGGATGCGCCGGTCATCGCAATTGCCGACACGCTGGTCGCAGCGGGGCATGCACGGAGGGCGAAGTCGATTCTGCTCGAGTACGTCGAGTCGTCGCTTGGAACGCAGTCCGAACATGCTCGGCGTGTCCTGATCGATCTCTCGCGCCGGACGGGGGACGCGGGAACCTTGCAGCGTGCCCTCGCTCTCGACCCGAGCTCGACCTCGGCGACGCGCGCACAGGCGGCCGGAGAGCTAGCGCTTCACGCAGGCCAGCCCGCGTTGGCGGGGCGGATACTAGCGAAGTCGCTGGAGACGCCGGAGAACGTCGCGCTGTGGTTGCGTGCGCTGGTCGAGAGCGGTGATCGGCAAGAGGCGGTCGCGTTCTTGGCAACCGCCGACAGCAACCGCTTGGGAGGAGTGGTCGAGCATGTCGAGTTGCTACTGGAGATGGGCGAAGTCGATGCCGCCCTTCGGCTGCTGGAAGCCGCCGACCCATCCCCGCGAGTCGAGTACGCCAAGGGGCGCGCGCTCCTCGCGCGTGGTGACTACATCGAGGCGGCTACCGTGCTCGCGGATGTTCCTCTCGGCGCAGCGAGCTTCGAAGCCTCGAGAATGGCGCTCGCCGAATGCTCGATGTCCCAAGATCGACAGGGCGCAGCAGCCGAAGCATTGAGCCAAGCGCCACACGAATCACTCGCAGTCAGAAAAAAGCTCGCAGAAATTTATCTCGCAGAAGGCAACCTGCGCGCGGGCCTACGGTTGTTCGACCCGAAGCGACCCGCGGAGCGCGCGGCACTCGCCGGGCTGTTCGAGCAAGCAGGTCGATTTGAAGAGGCCGCTGCCTACTACGCAAACGTGAGGGTTGCTTCCAACGATGAGCCTCGACTCCGGGCACGGGTTTCGGCCGAGCAACTAGCTTCAAACGGTCATCCCCAGGGCGCCATTGCCATTCTGGAGCGGTGGACTGCCCTTGCCCCAGACGACCTCTACGCCCGGGTTCGCCTAGTCGAGCTACTTCAAGCGGACAATCGAGCCGAGGCGGCCGAAAAGAGGGGCCGCCGTACACTCGAAGTCATCCACGATCCGCTGCTGCTCGCACATCTGGTGGATGTCCTCGAGTCACCGGCCGCGCCAACGCAATGAGCGAAGCTCAGTACTCGCCGAAGAGATCTTGAATCCGCACATCGAGCGCAGTTGCGATCTTGTAGAGCGAGCTAATCGACGCGCTCGACTCTGCGCGCTCGATCTGTGACAGCAGCGAGACGCTCAGCCCCGTGCGGCGGGCCATCTGTTTCAGCGTGAGACCCCGATCTTTGCGGAGCCCGCGAATGGTTTCGCCGATGACGCGGTGCAGGTTCTCTTCGGGCGTGCGAAGGAGCCCCTTCTTGCGCATCACGCGATCGAGCACCTCTCGGAACTCGTCGGGGTTGAAGGGCTTCTTGAGGTAGTCGACGGCATCGAGCTTCATCGACTGAACGGCCGTGTCTAGCGACGGGTAGCCAGTGAAGATCACGACCGCGACGTCACTATCGACCCGGCGAATCTGCTCCAGCACCTCAACGCCGCCTAGACCGGGCATCATCAGGTCGAGCACGACGAGGTGATAGCCGCCGTCTTTGACTTCGTCGGGCGCGTCCTTCGCATTGGCAAGGGTGGTGACCTCAAAGCCGTCCTTCGTGAGGAACGTCTCCATGAACTCCAAGATCGCTTGGTCGTCGTCGACGACGAGAACTCTTACCGGTGGTAACGCCTTTGCCATCATGCCTCCGCTGCAATTGTGATCGCAGTGTTCAATTCTAGTCGGGGCGAGAGGATTTGAACCTCCGACCTCACGGTCCCGAACCGTGCGCGCTACCAAGCTGCGCTACGCCCCGTATTTCAAGCTCGGCGGAATCTAGCGTTGTCGCGGCGTGCTGTCAACGATCTATCCTACATTGACCCACATGTATGCCTGATAGGCATCTGCCCATGGCCCGGCACCCGGTACCCACGGACCCACATCCAGACCGCCATCCGATCCAAAGTATAATGATTTCAAAGGAGAAGCACGACCCACTTGAAGATCGAATCCCGGGAGTTCGGCGCTTTCGATGACCCCCGGACCTTCGTCTTTCAGCGGGGAGCAGACGGCGTACAGGAGGGTTCCACCGGGTCGAACCAGCGAAGCGGCGTTCTCGAGCATACACCTCTGTGTCTCACCCATGCGGGCCGCATCTTCGTGCCCGGCGCGTAGTAAAATTTCAGGCCTACGGCGCAAGGTGCCGATCCCGGTGCAGGGAGCGTCGACGAGCACCCGATCGAACTCGCCGCGCACCGTGCCTTTGCCAACCGTCCAATCGACACAGGCGGTTTCGAGTCGAGCAGGGTCCAACCGAAGTCGCACGAGCTCCGAGGGGATCTGCTGGAGACGATGCTCATGGAGATCGGTGGCAACGACGATACCGGACTCGCCGACGGCTTCGAGCAACTGCGCGGTTTTGCCTCCGCGCCCCGCACACGCATCCAACACGCGTTCCCCGGGCTGCGCCTGCAACAACAGCCCGATCAACTGCGCGCCTTCCTCTTGGACCGCAAACGCGCCTTCTTCGTAGCCGGGCAGCACGCGCG
>CALJYC010000214.1 GCA_937984275.1 uncultured bacterium
CCAGTGCATCCGGCCACCTCTGCAAGCCGCCCCGTCCGGCGCAACCCCGTGTCGTGTTTGTCCGAGCCCCGGTGAACCTGTGAGCACCCGACCCGTCCGCAGGGTTCCCGTGTCGCGTTCCGCCGTGCCCCGGGACGCCCGACCCCACTCACTCGCAAAAAGGAGATCACGATGACCGAGTCACATCACGCACACCGACGCCGTCACTGACAGTGTCGCTGACACCGACACTGGCACCGACGCTGGTACTGCCGCTGGCACTGTTAGGGGCGGAGCATGAAATAGATCACGACCCCGGTGACCGAAACGTACAACCAGATCGGCAGCGTCCACCTTGCTAGCTTTTTGTGGGAGGCGAATCGCCCGCGTGTAGCCAGGTAGAACGTCGTCAGGATCATGGGGAGCATCACGATGGACAGGAGGACGTGCGTGATCAGGATCATGAAGTAGACGATGCGGACCGTACCGACGCCTTGGTATGACGTGTCGCCGTGCGCGTAGTGATAAAGGACGTAGCCCACCAGGAACACGGCGGAGGCCGCGAATGCGGAAACCATCAGTCGCTTGTGGACCTCCCGGCGGCCGCTTCGGATCGCGGCGAGCCCGAGGACGAGCAACGTGGCCGAGCTGGCGTTGAGTGCCGCGTTGACACCGGGCATGAAGCTCAGGTCGGCGCGGACGCCGCCTCCTTCACGAACGAGGAGGAGCCAAGCCAAGAATCCGATGGCCGCGGTCGAAATCACCGCGTTGAAGATCCAGAAGCTCCTGTCGCTTTGGGCGGGCATTGCGCGAGCCTAGACGCGACCTCGCAGGGCGGCCAGCGCTTCATCCATGATGGCCAAGACCTTGGGGACTTCGTCGTGCGCGTTTGGCCAGTGGGGCGCGAACCGAATCAAACCGTCCGGTGTATTGCACACCACCCCTCGTTCGCGAAGTGCGGCGCCAAGCTTGGACAAGCGGACGTCGTGGGGCACCGCCATGCTCAGCAATGTGGATCGGAGTGCAGGCACCTTGGCGCGATGACTGATGAACCCGCGTTCGACGAGACCCGCTTCGAGCTGATCGAGATATGCGTCGATGTGCGCGTGAATGGCCGGAACGCCAAGCTGCCTCAGCAACTCAATCGACGCGCCCAGGGCCGCAAGGCCGATCACGTTGCTCGTCCCGATTTCCAGGGCCTGCGCGCCGCGCTGCAAAGGGTTGTCGTAGCGCAACCTGGGCTCATCGCCCATCAGGAACGCGGCCGGATCCTCGTGGCCGAGCCAGCCTGCGAGCCTTGGCTTCAAGGTCGCGGCGCAGCGTTCGGCGACGTATAGAAAGCCGGCACCCTCGGCGCCCATCAGGTGCTTGTGGCTACCTGAGCTCAGGTAGTCGATTCCCCACGACACATCGACCGGCGTCGCGCCGAGCGCTTGAATCGCATCGACAAAAATCTCCGCCCCGTACTTGTGGCAAAGCGCCGCCATCTCTGCAAGCGGCATCCGAAGCCCGGTCTTGTATTGCACGGCACTCACGGCAACGACCCGGACCCCGCGGTCGAGGGCTCGCTCGAGATCGGCGAGGCCCGCGTCCACCGAATCGTGGAACGCGTCGAGGGATAGCCAACAAAGCTCGAGGCCGAACTCCTCGGCCGCCTGTTGCCAGGGAGTCACGTTCGCGGGGAACTCACCATCGAACAACACCACCCGGTCGCCCTTCCGCCACGGTAGACCGAACGCAATGTCAATGACCCCCTGCGTCGTATTGGCGATGAAAGCAATCTCGCTCGGCTCGGCAGAGATCAGGGCGGCCAGATCCCGCCGGACCTGCTGAAGGCGCGGCGCCCAACGGACGAAGCCTGCCATCCCGCCGCGACCGTAGTCCCTCGTGACCTCGGCAATTCGCTCGGCCACCGGAGTCGAGAGCGGTGAAATGGCCGCGTGCGCGAGGTAGGCGCTCCCCTCCAAGTCCGGAAACAACAACCGGTCACCCAGCCGGGACACGCTCTGCCTATCTAAATGCATGAAAACACTTCACTTCTCAGACAAAGATCGCAGCGCCAAGATCGCGTCGCCACGAACCACGTCGTCGCCTTCGTTCGGAACGACTCTCTCGATCGTGGCTTGCTCTGGCAACGCATCGCCTTGGTACACCAGGCGGTTGAAGGTCTTCATCACCTCGAGCAAACCGACCGTCTGACCCTGCTGTACCGTGTCGCCCACCGCAACAAAGGGAGCCTCCGTGGGAGACGGACGGCTATAGAAACGGCCGCTCATCGGCGCGACAAACGAGAGCGCGCCTTGTGAATCAGCGCTGACGGCGGAGGCTAGGGACGCGACGTCTCCCATCGAAGCCGTCGAAACCGCGAGCAGCGCATCGCCGTATTGAACGGGCACGCGCGACCGACCGCCACCGAGGCGCCGCGTGACGCGGCCCGCAACGCCTTTGGGAACGGTGAGCTCGCTCAGCACCCCCAGCACATCGATCGTACCGACCACCTGCCCTGCGGACACGAGCTCTCCCTCGGCCACAGCAGGAATGAACACGCCCACGCTCGGCGCGAGCAGGTCACTGCTCTCTCCGTCATCAGGATGCGCGCGCAGGACATGGGCGCCCACGCTCATGCACGTCCTCCGTTCATCAGAACGTCGAGGTCGTGCATGGTCCAAATGCGCGGGTTCTTGACCCGGCGATAGCCGACCCCTTGGTAGCTCATCTCAACCAAGACCTTCAGCCAATCTCGCAGCTCGCCGAGGCGCACAATCTCGTCGGTGTCCATCTGCTGCGCTGCGACGTACGGATCCATGTCGGCTTCGATGCGAGCCTCGACCTCTTGCATGCGCTTCTCGATCTTCGCCCGCTCTTTCGGGTCGGTCGTAACGATCTCGAAATTGTCGTCGTGCTTGCTGTTGTAGGAAGCGATCGCCAGGGTGCGGCCTTCCATGACGCTGAGGCGGGAGATCGGCGTCGAGAGCTGGACGACCGGGTCGTACGGAAGCCCGGCCATTGCGTAGTAGCCCGCGCCTGACGCCTTTCGCAAGAGCACCGTGAACATCGGCGTCTCGTTGGTGCTGTTCGTGTAGATGAGATTTGATCCATAGGCGAGAAGCCCGTGCCGCTCCGCCTCGGCGCCGATGTCAAAGCCGCTGATGTCTTGCAGCCAGATCAGCGGAATGCCGTCGCTGTTGCACGCGCGGCTGAACGCGCTGATCTTCGCGATCCCCTGTCGATAGAGGATCCCGGCCGGGCGCTGCTCTTCGCGGGCCTCGGGGTCGTCGATCAATCCCTGCCGGTTGAGCACGAAACCCGCGTACAAGCCGCCGACACGGGCGACGCCGCAGATCATCTCGCGACCGACCGACGGCAAGACTTCCCAAAAAAGGCTCTGGTCGCAGAGGCGCGCGAGGATCTGTGTCGCATCGTAGGCCTGGCGATGGTCGACTGGAAGCAAGCCCGGGAGCTCCGCGGGAGAGTGGGCGGGCTCCATCGACTCGACGCCACCCCGGTAGAACGATGCACCGGAGCTCGGGAG
Organism: uncultured bacterium; assembly: GCA_937984275.1. Taxonomy (GTDB): domain Bacteria; phylum Myxococcota_A; class Polyangia; order Polyangiales; family Houyiibacteriaceae; genus SG8-38. The sequence continues at coordinate 3,512 of CALJYC010000214.1, forward strand.
CCGCGACACCTCGCGCCGGAGGCAGTCGATCAGGGTTTTGTCGTCCGGGACGCGCTCATCGGCGCAACCCGACTGATGCACGTGCACCTCGGGCCCGCCAATGTCGAGCGAGGTGATGTGCTGGCTCTTGGCGCCTTTGATCAGCGCCGCACCCGCGATCACCATGTACGCCTGCTCGGTCATGTACACGCGATCGCTGATGATCGGCATGTATCCACCGCCGGCGATGCAGTCACCAAACACACCCGCAATCTGCGGCACGCCTTCGGCCGACAGCAGGCTGTTCATCTTGAAGATGTGACCGGCACCCGTGGCACCGGCGAAGCTTTTGCTTTGCTCCGGTAGGTAGAGCCCGCTGCAATCGACCAGATAGAGCGTGGGTAGACGCAGCCGGCGAGCGATCTCCTGCGCTCGCTCGATCTTCTCCGGCGTCTTGGGCCACCAAGCGCCCGACGCCACGGTGTTGTCGTTCGCGATGACAACGCACCATCGGCCCTCGATCTGTACAAAGGCTGTGACGACGCCGGCGGCCGGAGAGCGGAGCCCATTGAAATCGACGCCGTAGTTGACGAAGGTGCCGACCTCGAAGATGTCTGAGCCGTCGTCCTTCAAGCGCTCGATCCGCTCGCGCGTGGTGAGCTTGTCTTTTTCGTGTACTCGATCGACGTACTTGTCCCCCCAACCAGCTTGGACCTCGGCGCGACGCTCAACGAGACGCGACACCAATGGTTCGTGGCGGCCCACCTCGCGATCGTATGTCGCTTCATCGACGACTGCCTCACGGATCTTCCCGATTGGAACTACAGGAACGTGTGCCATCAGTCCTCCCACCCCGGCACGGCGCGCGTGTCGTAGCGATTCTCCCGGAACGCTTTGGAGCCCAAGACCGCAAGGTGCATTGGAATCGTGGTTGAAATGCCATCGCAGCGGATGCTCTGCAACGCTTTCGAAAGGCGGTCGCAGGCTGCATCACGGTCTTCGCCCCAGGCGATCACCTTGCAGATCAGACTGTCGTAGTGGGGCGGAACTTCGTAGCCGGGCTCCACGTGGGTGTCGACGCGGACGTGGGTGTCGTCGACCGCGGCACCCTCCCATCGTTCGATCACACCGGGGCTCGGGGAAAACCCGTTCGATGGATCCTCGGCATTGATGCGGCACTCGATCGCGTGACCGCGAAGATCGATGTCCTCTTGTGAGAACCACAAGGGCTCGCCCGCCGCGACGCGGATCTGTGCCTCCACCAGGTCGATGCCCGTCCGCATCTCCGAGACGGGGTGCTCGACTTGTAGTCGCGCGTTCATTTCCATGAAGCGACGCTCTCCGCCGGCGTCGAGCAAGAACTCCATGGTGCCTGCACCAACGTAACCGATAGCGCGCGTGGCGCGAACGGCAGCCGCCAGCGTCTGCTCCCGCTCGGCGTCGCTCAGCACGAGGGCTGGCGACTCCTCGATGAGCTTCTGGTGCTTGCGTTGCACCGAGCAGTCGCGCTCTCCGAGATGAACGACGTGGCCGTACTTGTCTGCGAGCAGTTGAATCTCGATGTGGCGCCCACCTTCGATCAGCTTTTCGAGGTACAGGCGCCCGTCCGCAAAGCAGGCGAGCGATTCTGCCTGTGCGGAATCGTAGGCGTCTTTCACGTCTCCGACTTTGCGGACGATCCGCATCCCGCGACCACCGCCACCACTCTCCGCCTTCAACAGAACCGGAAATCCGGTCGTCCTCGCAACGTCTCGCGCCTGAGCGACGTTCCGCAGCACCCCATTGCTGCCGGGGATGACCTTCAACCCCGCTTCCGCCATCGCAGCCTTGGCCGGCGTCTTGCGGCCGAGCTTCTGCATCACAGCAGCCGGCGGACCGATGAAGGTCACTCCGTGCGCTTCGCACAACGACGCGAACAGCGGGTCCTCGGCGAGGAATCCCCACCCGGGGTGGAGCACGCTGCATTGGGTCTGGACCGCGGCCTGCACGACCCGCTCCCTCGCTAGATAGCTCTCGCTCGACCTCGAAGGGCCGAGAACCACCGACTCGCGGTCGCGGAGATAAGGCGCATTGCGGTCGGCCTCCGACACGCCGAAGATCGGGGAAATATCGAGCTTGTCGCAAGTCTTTGCGATACGGGCGGCAACCTCGCCGCGGTTCGCGATGAAAAGACGGCGAAATCGGTTCACGGGCGCGCACCTTAACACTGCCCCCGCCTCGTGAACAGCGGAGGGAGCATTGCGGCGCCGTTCGTGTCAAAATGGTCAGGTTATGTGCCGCTTATTTGGGTTCCGCAGCGTGATTCAGAGCCAGGTTCATCGGTCTTTGATGGACGCCGACAATGCGCTTGGGGCGCAGAGCAACGACCACCGGGATGGCTGGGGTGTGGCTTTCTACGTCGACGGCTCTCCTCACATCACGCGAAGCCCGGCGACAGCGCTCGACGACGTGCTCTTCCATCGCGTCAGCGGCATTGTCGCCTCTGAGACGGTGCTGGCGCACGTCCGGCGGGCCACCAACGGTGATATCTCGGTGTTGAACTGCCATCCGTTTCAATACGGCAAGTGGGTGATGGCCCACAACGGCGACATTCAAGACTTTGCCAAGCACCGGCCGGAGCTGGTCCAACGAATCGCGCCGATGCTCCGGCGCTACATCCTCGGCGACACCGACAGCGAGGTGTTGTTCTTCATGTTCCTCACGCACCTCTCACAGCACGGCCCGTTGTCGGGACGCATCGGCGTAGAAGAAACCTCGATGGCGCTCCAGTCGACGCTCGAGCATGTGCGCGCGATCTGCGACGTCGACCCGGATAAGGAATCCTCACTGCTCACCATCATCGTAACGGACGGAACGACAATGGTCGCCGCGGAGGGCGGCAAAGAGCTCTTCTGGTCGACGTACAAGACCCGCTGTGCAGACCGGGACGCATGCCCCAGCCTTTCGCCGGAATGCGAAGCGCCGACGGAGAGCGGCTACGTCAACCATCTCATCTTCTCGAGTGAAACGATCCAAGGTGAGAACATCTGGCTTCCGCTAGAAGCCGGCGAGCTCATCGGCGTCGACTGGCGCATGAAACTCCTCCGCACCAGCGGCCACCGCCACCTATCCGTAGTCAACTGATCACAAAAAGGGGTCAGACCCCTTTTTCAAAGGGTTAATCCGTCGATGGAGCAGGTGTACAAGAGCGAGCTCAATCGTGATGTGCCGTTGGCGCGCCCCGATGAGTTTGCCGCGGTTGATATCGGGCCGCTGTCGGTCTGGCCGCCGGTCGTGCTTGCACCGATGGCCGGGGTGACCAACTGGCCGTTTCGCGCGATCTGCCGGCGTTTTGGTGCGGGGCTCTACGTGAGCGAGATGGTGACGGCGCGCCCACTCGTCGAGGGCAGGGCCAAAACCTTGATGCTCGCTGAGTTTGGCGAGGATGAATCACCTCGCAGCCTTCAGCTTTACGGTGTCGACCCGCATTACGTGGGGGAGGCAGTGAAGTGGCTCGTCGGCGAAGGACACGTCGACCACATCGATATGAATTTCGGATGCCCGGTTCCAAAGGTGACACGAAAGGGCGGCGGCTCGGCAATCCCTGCAAAGCCACGACTACTCACAAACATCGTTCGGGCGGCGATACGGAATGCGGAGGAGATTCCAGTCACTATCAAGTTTCGGATGGGCATCGACGACGACTTGCTCACGTACGAAGACGCTGGGCGCATTGCCGAAGACGAGGGATGCGCCGCGGTCGCATTGCACGCGCGCACCGCAGCACAGCTTTACGATGGGGAGGCGCAGTGGGACGCGATCGCGAACTTGAAGCAACGCGTTCGAACGATCCCCGTGCTCGGCAACGGCGACATCTGGGAAGCTCACGACGCGCTTCGGATGATGCGAACGACGGGATGCGACGGCGTCGTGATCGGTCGAGGATGCCTCGGCCGCCCGTGGCTATTTCGAGACCTGGCGGCGGTGTTCGAAGGACGCGAGCCACCGAACCCTCCAACTTTCGGCGAGGTCGGCGACATCGCGATCGAGCATGCCACGCTCCTGAGCGAATGGGCGGGTGAGGCCCCGGCAATGCGCATGTTCCGTCGACACAGCAGCTGGTACACCAAGGGCTTCCGAGGCAGCGCCAAGCTCCGCTCCCGCCTCATGCGCGTCACCACTCTCCCCGAGCTTGAAGAGGTCCTCCGCTCCGCGAACCCCGAAGAGCCCTTCCCCCCCGAAGCCATGCGAGTCCCCCGAGGCAAAACCGCAGGCCGCCAAAGAGTCTCCCTCCCAGAAGGCTTCCTCCAAAACCGCCTCACCGACAACACCCCCCCCACATACGTCGACCCCGGTAGCGGCGGCTAACGAGCAGGGACACTCTCCTACCGTCCAAGCCCTTGAAACCAAACGCTTTCTCACGTGAAGATCGCAACGACGAGTGGCTGCGGCTTCTCAAGGAGCCTAAGGGGCGCTGCGATCTTTCGCCGAGAAGTGAAGCGATTTCTTGGGGTTGGGAGGGGGGAGAGTGTCCCGTGCTAAGCAGGTTTGATGTCTGAACACCGCGCAACCGTGCATTGGAATCGCCAGGACAAGAGCTTCACGCCCAAAGAGTACTCACGCGAGCATCTCTGGACGTTCGAAGGGGGTAGCGAAGTGCGGGCGTCCGCCGCGCCCAAGTACTTGGGCGACCCTGCCCTCGTCGATCCTGAGGAGGCGTTCGTCGCGGCGCTTTCGAGCTGCCACATGCTAACGTTCCTAGCGCTAGCAGCGCGCGACGGTTTCGCGGTCGACGACTACGAAGACGGAGCCGTGGGCTTCATGGAGCGTAATGCGGAGAAGCGAATCGCGATTACGCGCGTGCTGCTGCGCCCGAAGATCACCTGGGGCGGCGAAGCGCCCAATCAGGAGAAGCTCGACGAGCTTCACGAGAACGCGCACAAGCACTGTTTCATCGCCAACTCAGTGACGACGGAGATCAGCATCGAGCCGCCAGCCTAATCTGTAATGACGCTGCCTAGTCAGCAGACCGCGCCCTCTGGGAGGCACTCCCAGCTGGTCCAGCAGTACCCGCAGTACATGCCGTCGCCGCAGCCTTCGGCGCGGCAATCGA
>CALJYC010000215.1 GCA_937984275.1 uncultured bacterium
GGTCTCTCGACGATCTCTATTCCGAAGCGACCTTCGAACCAGGCGAAGACGACTCCCTCAAGAACGACGAGCCCAAAGAGCTCGACTTCGACTTCTAGCCGCGCAATCGCCGCGAGGCGGGCTCAGTCTGCCGGACCGCCGCCGGGCTGAAGCAAGTGGATCTCGTGCCCGTAATCCGCGTCGTGCTGGGTTGGGCCGATGATGCCCTCGGCCATCAACCAGAGCAGCGTAAACGCCACAGCCAGAGTCGCGAAGCTCAGGACGATGAGCCTGGGCCCCGTCCAAAACGCGTCTTCCTTTTCGGTACGCGCGGCCATCGCATCGCTCATCGGGACGTTGTTGTACGTGTCTGACATGAAAAAGCCCTGCAAACCCTCTCGGAGCGGCTACTTAGTGCCATCGGGGCGACGGGTCAAATCTCCGGGCGCGGCCCGGTCATTCCGGGACGATCACCACCTTGAAATCGTCGATTCCGTGCACGCTCGTGAACGTGTCGGTTTCGGACGCGTTCGTATTGCTCCGAATGTACGTGAAGGTTAGCTCGGCGCCCGTGGCGCTGAAGTCTGGATGGGTGTCCGGCGGAAAACCGAAGTCCTCGGCCGTAAGCCCACAGAGGCCGCTGGTCGCCCAGTTGAGATTGCTAAATGCCGGAGGACCCGCGAACAGGTTGTAGCGGCGTCCGCTTTGAATGACCGCGAACCCCCAGTCCACCGCGTCGCCTTCGAACGCCGGCACGAGGATCCGCTGCGCCTCCGTGTAATCGATGTAGTTGATCGCGCCCTGCTCGCTCGGTTTGTAGCTCGTGGCCACGTCCGTGTGAAAAGCGGCGAGGAGGCAACTCGCGCCGCAGTCCGTGGCAGGCCCGATCGAGTGAGTCATGTTGCGATATGGGCTATTGCCGAGGCCGCCGGAGGTTTCTCGAACGATGGGCCATTCAAAAACCGCGCCCGGTGTTGCAAAGGCCTCGGCTTCCCAGTTGGAATCCAGAAATTCGGAATCCGCGATCACGAACGCCCCATCCGGGACCTCGCCGCACGGCATACCGCTGCCGCAGGCAGCAGCCTCGGTGAAGTCACCAGCGAGAAGCTTGTCCCAGGTAGTCGAGCTCTGAAAGGGCTGTCCTTGGGCGTCGACGCCGTTGAGATCGATGCATCCGCCCTCGAAGAATGTTGAGGTCACCGTCGAGCTGTCCCCATCCGACGCCTCGAAACACGGCCCGCTCCGTTCCTCGCCCGCGTCGCTCCGATCCCCACTGAAGAGGCTGAGGTCTCCGTCCGACGGCACCCCGGTCTCGTCGAAAACGATCAAGGAAGGCACCTGCGTGTAGTCGTTCATCGTGTACACCTGGCCCGCGAGGTCGACCGCGCCGAGAGGCGCCATCTGATCCGGCTCCAGCCGTGACAAGGCTAGATCGACGTCGAAGCACCCGAATCGCAATGCCTGCCTCTCGTCCTGCGCCACTTCGGAAATCGTGATCAGGTCGTCGTCGAGTTGCGCCCCGAATCGGAAAGCGATTCCCCCGTCGCCTTCACTCCCGCCCGAGCCCACAAACCCGGCGGACACCTGGGCGAACACTTCGAACGCGCCCGTGACGTCGGCCCTAGTGTCGGGACTCGTGGTGATCAACAACATGACGTCGGTCGTCCCCTCGATGGAAACGCCACTCTGCAGGTCCTCGGCTACGCGCTCGATCGACCAGGTGATGCTTCCCGAAACCGGCCCGCGCGCAAGGACTGATCCCGCGCACTCCGCAAGCGTGAGAATGATGTCAGCGGGTGGCACCCAAGTCTCGGGAGGCCAGCTCGGCGCTTCGAGCGTGGCCGCTCCGCTTGCGCAGAAGCCGGAAAAATCGAAGCCCGCCTTCGCCACGATATCGGCTTCCTGCGCCTGGGGCGCAACGGCAAGCCCCTCCAAGATACTCGACAACGTTTCGCCAAACCCCGTCGTGAATGCGATCGCCACCGCCGCGCCGCCCGTGGCCGGTAGCGCGGTGTCCGCGTCGAAGCTCAACGCGGTTGCAGCGCCCCCACTTCCTCCGGCAGCGCCGGCGCCCCCACTGCCTCCAACGTTTCCGTCGCTGCTGTTGCATCCAGCCCAGGCAATGGATGACACCAAGAGGGCCGTATTCAAGATTGATTTTCGCAACGTGACCTCCGCACGAGGGTGGGTAGCTGTCTGATTCCTTGGGATACTACGGCAAACCACGACGGTATCCTCGACAATTTGCGGCTACGTCTTAGAAGCGGTACGACCCGGCGCTTGAGGAATCCTTTGTCTGCGATCGAGCTCATGACGCCCCGCATGCTCCAGGACATGCGGGCATCCTGCCAACTGGCCGCCGACTGCCTGACCGCGGTCGGGGAAGTGATCCGCCCGGGCATCGCGACGAACGAGATCGACCGCTTCGTCCACGACTACATCGTCTCCCGCGACGCCTATCCGTCGCCGCTCGACTACAAGGGGTTTCCGAAGAGCGTTTGCACGAGCATCAACGATTGCGTGTGCCATGGGATCCCCGGGGACCAGGTCCTGAAGGACGGTGACATCGTAAACGTGGACGTCACCACGTACCTGCCCAAGGAGCACGGCTACCACGGCGACACCAGCGTGACCTTCTACGTGGGCGAGCCGAGCGAGGAGGCCATCTTGGTCGTCGAGACGGCCCGCCGCTGCCTCGAGCTCGGCATCGCTGAGGTGAGGCACGGCCAGCGGATCGGCGACATCGGCGCCGCGATTCAGGAGTACGCCGAAGGGAAGGGCTGCTCCGTGGTCCGCGACTATGTCGGCCACGGCGTCGGCCGCGAGTTCCACATGCCGCCGCAGATTCCGCACTTCGGCCAGCGCGGCAAAGACAAGCGTATGAAGGCCGGCATGGTCTTCACCATCGAGCCAATGATCAACGTTGGTGGCTATCAGACCGAAGTGATGGATGACGAGTGGACGGTGCTCACGATGGATCGATCGCTGTCCGCGCAGTTCGAGCACACCGTGTTGGTGACGCGCGATGGCGTCGAGGTTCTCACAGCCCGAAAGAGCGTGGTCCCAAACAGCGAAGACAAGCCCTGGACCGACGTCGGTCCGCTTTCTTCGCCGGCCGCGTGGAGCGCCAAGCAAGAAAAAACGGGCTGACGACCCAGTCGC
>CALJYC010000216.1 GCA_937984275.1 uncultured bacterium
GCTGGTTGGCGCAATTCTCGCGATTCTGGCGACCGCCATCGGCTTCACCGCGTTCCTCATCCAGGCGCGTGTGCCCATGCTGATTCTCGAGGCGATGGAGGGCTTCATCACGTCTCAGGTCATGTTCCTGATCGCGTTGAACTTCTTCCTGATCGGTGTTGGCATGTTGATGGACATCTTCTCGGCGATTGTCGTCGTGGTGCCCCTCATCGTGCCCATCGCCCTCGGGTTCGGCGTCGACCCCTACCATCTGGGGATCGTCTTCCTACTCAACCTCGAGATCGGTTACATGACGCCCCCGGTCGGCCTGAACCTCTTCATCTCGAGCTTCCGCTTCAACAAGCCGATCACGCAGCTCTACCGATCGGTCTTGCCGTTCATCGGCCTTCTTGGCGTAGCCCTGATCATCGTCACCTACATCCCATCCCTCTCGACTTGGCTCCCGAACATGATGGAAACCAACGCGGTGAACCTCGGTGAGCCGACGGACGACATGGACGAGGACGACGTTGGTTTGGACCTAGACGCACTGGAAGGCGACGACGACGAGTTCGACCTAGACGCGCTAGAAGGCAATGATGACGAGCTCGACCTAGACGCACTGGAAGGCGACGACGACGAGCTCGACTTGGATGCGCTGGAAGGCGACGACGACGAGCTCGACCTAGACGCACTGGAAGGCGACGATGACGAGCTCGACTTAGACGCGCTGGAAGGCGACGACGAATAAGAGCCCACGCGAGCGCCTACCCCGCATCGCGCTCCACCGGGCCCCTCCATACGTCACCATCCACAAAAAAGGGGTCAGACCCCTTTTTCAAAGGGTTAATTCTGCCAGTGCCAGTGCCAGTGCCAGTGCCAGTGCCAGTGCCAGTGCCAGTGCCAGTGCCAGTGCCAGTGCCAGTGCCAGTGTCGGTGCCAGTGTCGGTGTCGGTGTCGGTGTTAGGTGCGGAGGAGGGTGGCTGATGTTTCTTGGAGGACTGCGAGTCGATACGCGATGTCGCCGGTGATCTGGCCCGGGGCGCTTGCGACGGCGTTGACACGCTTCAGGAGCCAGCCTAGCCGGCGTTCCAAGTCCTCGCGGGTTAGCTCGCGCTTCGTTTGAGCCGGGGCCAGCTTCTCGCGGCGCGCGTCGAGGTAGTTGGGATCACCGGCTGCGCGGCGGTCGCGCTCATGCTTGGTCAGCAAGGTGGCGGAGTGAACCTCGCGCAGTGGGGAGTCGCTGGAGACGATCGCGGGGAACGGCGTCGGGCTGTTGATGTCGACCACGCAGGTGAAGTGCTGGGCCCAACAATGGTCTTCGCCACGGCTCGTGTCGCTAATACCGACAATCTCGACCTCGGAGTCGTCCATACAACCGCAGAGCTCGCGAAGGCGCTGGACCTTGGCTTCACCGCTGTTGATCTGCTCGAGCGTCGAATAGTGAACGTGATCGACGCGAAGGGCTTCGCCTGCGACTTCGACGGTCGGCTTCGGTGAAGCGCTGCTGAGCACGACCTCGAGTTGTGGCCACTGCGCACGAACCCACGCGAGGTCTTCGCGGTCGATGACCTGGTCGGGCTCGTACCGATGCCAGATGTGTTGTGCGAGCTCCCGCAAGACGCCTTCCGACGTCGTTTGCAGGTGTCGGAGGAGCGTGAGTTGCGGGACACGTTGCGCAGCGCGAACCGGGTCGGCGATGAAGTGCCGAAAGCCACGGCGCCGAAGCCAATCGAGGCGCGCGGCGGCCTTGCCCCACACGCCGTAGTAGGCCCCCGGGTAGGCCCAAATCTTCAGGCTGCGCGCGAGATAACGTGCTGTCTTTCGGGGGTGATCCCAATCGAGAAGGAACTTCCCGATCTGTTGGCGGCCTTCGATCAGCTCGAAGTGCTCGCGTCCGTAGCCTTGATACGCGCAGAGCTCCCAGCCGAGATCCTCCCCCAGGTCCCGGCCAAGATGAATCGTTCGGTCGAGATCGAGGACCAGGTACCGGGTCTTTGGCGTGAGGACGCGCGCGCAGAGCTCGCGAAAGGATGCGATCTCGCCATGATGAACCAGACGATCCACCAGGCGGTTCGGGGAGCGCGTCGATGGCGTTCGCGTTGTCACAACGCCAATCTAGGGCGGGACGGCCAACCCGTTTGTAAAACTTACGTCAAAGCTAGCGGGAGGCCACGAGGACGAAGCCCAGCGTGTTGGCGAGGCCCGTTGCAAGGGCGACTGCCCGGAGGGGGTCGTTGAACGCCGGAGTGACTAGAAGAGCACCGATGATACCGAACAAGACCGCCCGATGGCACAGGAGGCTCACAGATATCCCTGATTTGGCGTCATGCGTTCGGAGGCGGCGGTAGCCTCTCGTGCGCGCGGGCAGTAGGATCGCGCCGATGCCGGATCAGTCTGAGATGGACGTGCTCGCTGCTGCGCGTGACTGGAAGGCCGCGGGTCACAGTGTGGCACTGGCGACGGTCGTCAAGACTTGGGGGTCGTCGCCTCGCCCGGCGGGGAGTCACCTCGTTGTACGTGATGACGGCTCGTTCCTGGGCTCCGTCTCGGGGGGCTGCGTCGAAGGGGCTGTCGTAGAACAGGCACTCGGCGTGATGAAGGCGGGGCTCTCCACGGTTCTCGAATTCGGCGTGACGAACGAGCAGGCGTGGGAGGTAGGGCTCGCCTGTGGCGGCACGGTCCGCATCTTCGTGGAGCCCGTGCAGTGAAGGCCGAGACGCTAGAGCGCGTGCTCGTCGACATCGAGGGTAGATGTCCTGTCGTGCTGGCCACGAACCTCGAGTCGGGCGAACAGCGGCTGCTGCACCGGGGCGATGGTGAGACGGACCGAGAGCATGCCGATATCGAGCACGCTCTTCGGGTCGATGTTTGTGTCACGACAGACGAAGAGGCCGGGGCCCAGGTCTTTTACCAGCCGTTCAATCCGCCGCTTCGCATGATCTTGGTCGGTGCGGTGCACATCGCCCAGCCTTTGTCCGCGATGGCAACGCTCGCCGGTTACGAGGTCACGATCGTCGACCCACGAGAATCGTTTGCCGCAGCGGATCGGTTTCCTGGGGTAGCCTTGAACGTCGGGTGGCCCGATGCAGCCCTGGAGTCGCTCGGCCTCGATCAACGGTGTGCAATCGTGACGCTGACCCACGACCCGAAGCTCGATGACCCGGCCCTCCACGTCGCACTTCGAAGCGATGCGTTCTTCATCGGCTGTCTAGGGAGCAGAAAGACCCATGCATCACGCTTGCGGAGGCTCGGCAAGGCTGGGTTTAGCGAAGCGGATCTCGAGCGAGTGAAGGGCCCCGTTGGTCTGCCGATCGGTTCGCGCTCGCCGGCAGAGATCGCGGTCTCGGTGCTCGCGCAGGTAACGCAGACTCTTCGGAAGCCCTAGCCGAAAAAAGGGGACTGTCCCCTTTTTCTCAGTCGTGGCAGCAGTGGCCTTTGCCTTCGGTGCCGGTGGCTTGTTCGAGGATGGTCTCAGCGGTCTCCGGGCGCGCACGCTGGGAAACCGTTTGCTGGGGTGCCTCGGAAGGGCGCTGGGTGGTGACGGTGATCGATTCACGGTGGGCGGTGATTGCGGCGATGATGCTGACCGCGATTTCCTCAGGGGTCCGGGCACCGATGTCGAGGCCTGCCGGACCGTCCACCTGGGCCCAGGCTTCTCCCGATACACCACGGCGCTGCATCGAGCCTCCAAGAGAAGAAAAACGCCTCGGGCTTGCGACCACGCCAAGGTAGCCCGGGGCGAGCTCGACGGAGCGGGCGATCGCTTCCTCGTCGAACACCCCATGCGTCGCGACGACGATGGCGGCTTCGTCCCGACGAAGCAGAGTGACCTCATCGAGGGACGTGAGGACCCTCGCTCCTTCGAGTGGAGGGCGCTCGGTCGTATCGACGATGGTGACCTTGTATCCCGCGGTGATGCCTAGTTCGACGAGCGCTTGCGCGACCGGGGAGTTTCCAAAAACCACCAACTCTCGTTTGGCCCGATGGGGCTCGAGGTAGATCTCGAGCTCGCCGCCGCTGTAGCAAGTCATGGGCACGACGACGAGGCCCTCGCGGTCGTTGGCAACGTTGGGCTCTGGCGTGATCTGCACCACGCGGCAAGCGCCGTCGGCGAGTGCGAGCTTCGCCTCCTTTTTTACCGTCGGCTCCGCGCAGCTGCCGCCGATCCACCCGTGCACCACACCCTCCTCGGTCACCACAGCCTTGTCGCCGGGCTTTGCCGAAGTGGGCGCGATGGCACTGACGACCGTCGCCAAGACGTAGCTCTCGCCCTTGGCTTCCAGCTCCTTCGCGGTTCGGTAACAGGTGTCCATCAACTCAATATAGTGGCCATGGCTCAGTCTGTAACCCCGTTATCCCGCAGCAGTTTCCACACTTTCGGCGGGGTAATGGGGATGTCGACGTGTCGAACGCCCAGGTGCCACAACGCGTCCACCACCGCATTCGCGATGGCCGGCGGTGCGCCGACGGTGGGCGATTCCCCGACCCCCTTGGCACCGATCGGGTGGTGAGGCGAGGGGGTGATCGTCTTGCCGAGCTCCCACTTGGGAGATTCGACGGCAGTCGGAAGGAGGTAGTCGGCCAGCGTCCCTGTCAGGTTCTGCCCGTTCTCATCGTAGACGATCTCTTCGTACATCGCGGGCGCAAGACCCATGGTGAGCCCACCGTGAATCTGACCTTCGACGATGAGCGGGTTGATGATGTGCCCGCAGTCATCGACCGCGACAAAGCGCCGGATCTTGACCTCACCGGTGCCCTTGTCGATGTCGACAACGCAGATGTAACTACCAAACGGGAACGTGAGGTTGGGCGGGTCATAGTAGTCGACCGCTTCGAGGCCGGCCTCCATGCCCTGCGGATGGTTCGTGTAAGCCGCAAACGCGATCTCTTGAATCGTCTTTGCCTGGTCGGATGACCCCTTCACTTGGAAGCGATCGATGTTCCACTCGAGGTCGTCTACCCCGACCTCGAGCAAATGCGCGGCGATCTTCTTGGCCTTGGCCTTGATTTTGCGCGAAGCCATCACCGCCGCAGCTCCAGCCGTGGGGGTGGAACGGCTGGCGTAGGTGCCGAGGCCGTAGGGCGCGGTGTCAGTATCACCCTCTTCGACCTCGATGTCGTCGGCAGGGAGTCCCAGCTCCTCCGCGACGATCTGAGCATAGGTCGTCTCATGACCCTGGCCCTGAGACTTGGTCCCGAAGCGCGCCATCGCCTTGCCCGTAGGGTGGATGCGGATCTCGGCGGAATCGAACATCTTGATGCCCAAGATGTCGTAGTCCTTGGAGGGGCCCGCACCGACGACCTCGGTAAAGCTCGAAATGCCGATGCCCATCAGCTCGCCTTTCGCACGCTTCTCTTTCTGCTCTTCGCGAAGCGCGCGGTAGTCGATCATGTCCATCGCCTTCTTCAACGCAGCTTCGTAGTTCCCGCTGTCGTACTCCCAACCAGTGGGCGACTTGTAGGGGAACTGGTCCGGTTGAATGAAGTTCCTGAGACGGTAGTCCGCTGCGTCTTCGCCGAGCTCATGCGCCATGATCTCGGTCATGCGCTCGACCATGTGGACCGCCTCCGTTACGCGGAACGAGCAGCGGTAGGCGACGCCGCCGGGTGGTTTGGTGGTGTATACGCCGTCGACTTCGACGTGGGCCGCCTTCATGTCGTACGAGCCAGTACAAATGCTGTAGAGCCCCGCCGGGAATTTCGATGGGTTGGCGGCTGCATCCGCGGCGCCGCAATCGGACAAGGTTTTCACCCGGAGGCCGGTGATCTTACCGTCCTTATCGGCGGCCATCTCCGCCTCGATGTGGTAATCGCGCGCGAAGCTGTCGGCCTGCAGGTTTTCGCTTCGATCCTCGATCCACTTCACCGGCTTGCCGGTCACCAAACTAGCGACGGCGCAGATCACGTAGCCGGGGTAAACCGGCACTTTGCCACCGAAGCCGCCACCGATGTCCGGCGAGATGATTTGAATCTTGTGCTCCGGTAGCCCGCTCACCAGCGCGAAGACGGTTCGGTGCGCGTGGGGGGCCTGCGAGGTCATGTAGATCTGCATGTGCTCGCGCGCTTTGTTGTAGTTGGCGACCATTCCACAGGTCTCGATCGACGAGACGTGGATGCGCGGGATGTACATCTTCTCCTTCACCACCGTGGCGGCGTCGTTGAAGACTGCGTCAGTCTCGGCCTTGTCCCCCGCTTCCCAATGCCAGATGTGGTTGGTCTTCTCTTCTTTGTCCTCGCGAACGATGACGTTATCCTTCAAGGCCTCGAATGGGTCGACGACCGCATCGAGCGGCTCGTAGTCGACGAACACCTGCTCGATCGCATCAGCTGCGATGTAGCGGCTGGTTGCGATGACCGCGCAGACCTCCTGGGCGTAGTAAACCACCTTATCGATCGGCAGAACCATCTGGGTATCTGACATCAACGTCGGCATCCAGTGAAGATCACCGGCGGCTTTGAGGTCCTCACCGGTGATGACCGCCAGGACCCCGTCCATCTCGAGCGCCGCGCTGGCATCGATGCTGTTGATCTTCGCATGCGCGTAGGGACTTCGAACGATGTCCATGTAGAGCATCCCGGGCAGCTTTACGTCGTCGACGTAGTTGCCCTTGCCCTGCAGGAAGCGCGGGTCTTCCTTGCGCTTCTTGCGGTGGCCCATGCCGCCGATGTTCTCTGGGGTCTTGATCTGAACTTCGTCTGTGGTCGGCACCTGCGCGGAAACGCCGTCGGCAAGCTCGCTATGGTGTTCCTTGCGGTCGTCGAGCTGAGGCATCACTCACCTCCTGCATCGGCTTGAAGTTTCTCGGCGGCATACTGAATCGCTTCGACGATCTTGTTGTAGCCAGTGCATCGGCAAAGGTTCCCCGAGATCCCTCGGCGAATCTCATCCTCCGTAGGATTCGGGTTTTGCGCCAAGAAGTTCTTGGCGGTCATGATCATGCCTGGCGTGCAGTACCCACACTGAAGACCGTGCTTTTCCCAGAACCCCTCTTGGAGTGGGTGAAGCTCGCCACCGGCTGCCACGCCCTCAATCGTTTCGACGGCTGCTCCTTCGGCCTGCACGGCGAATACCGTGCAGCTCTTCACGGGTTTGCCGTTCATCAGAACCGTACACGCACCGCAGCTGGTCGTGTCGCACCCGATGTGTGTCCCCGTGAGCGAGAGGTCTTCTCGGATGAAGTGCACCAGAAGGGTGCGTGCCTCAACCGAGCGGGTCACGCTCTCGCCGTTGATGGTCAGAGTTACCTCGTGCTCACTCATCACTTGCCTCCCTTGGCGCGGGCAACGGCCTTCTGAATCGATCGCTTCACCATGACCCTGGTGACGTCCCGCTTGTAATCGACGCCCCCACGAAGGTCGGGCGACGGGTCGCATTCGGCTGCAGCGGCTTTGCCTGCGGCTTCAATCACCGCATCGCTGATCGACTTGCCGACCAACTCGGCCTCTGCGGCCTTTGCGCGCATGGGAACCGGGCTCACGTTGGTAAGTCCGATTCGGGCAGCGGCCACGGTGTCTCCATCGAGTCGCAACTGAACCGCCGCGGCCGAAATCGCGTAGTCGCCCACTTTGCGCTCGAGCTTCGTGTAGGCACCGCCAGTGTGGGCCGCCGGTTTTGGAATCCGAATCTCCGTGAGGATTTCGTCATCGGTCATCGCGTTCTCAAACAGGCCGGTGAAGAAGTCGTCGATCCCGATGGTCCGTTCTCCGTTCGGTCCCTTGGCGACCACCGTGGCGCCGTACGCGAGCATCGTCGCCGGATGATCGTTGGCGGGGTCCGCATGCGCGATGTTCCCGCCAACCGTCGCTTGGTTTCGCACCAATGGGTCCGCGACCACGACTGCGGTGTCGTACAGCAATGCATACGAGCTACGGACCGCCGAAGAATCTTCGAGGGAATGCTCTCGTGTCATCGCGCCGATGGCGAGGTGGTCGCCTCTCTCTTCGACGTAGCGAAGGTCGTCCAACCGATTGATGTCGATCAGAATCGCGGGAACGGCGAGCCGAAACCGCATCGCTGGAATGAGACTCTGTCCGCCAGCGAGGATCTTCGCGTCGCCCCCGTGCTGTTTGAGCAGGGACAACGCTTCGTCCAACGACTGCGGAGAATGATAGTCAAACGCTGCTGGTATCACTGGCCTTCTCCTGATTTGCCGGGGAGGTTCGGTTAACGAACGAGAAGGTATATCAGTGCGCCAATGCCGACTAGTGCCAAGACGATGAGGGCGGTGCGCACCGGAGGCGGGATCAGGTCTTTTGCGACTTCTTTGGCCACCTTGGTCGCGAATTCCGTTTGGCTGGCCTTGATGACCTCGGCCTCCTGGCCCTCGGCGACATTGGCCCGTGCCTTTACGTTGGCGTTCAAACCTTCGAGGCTCTCGTTGATGATGGCCTTTGCAGAGGCGTCGATCAGGCGCTGGCCTACGCTGGCGATTCGCCCGCCGACCCTTGCGTCGGCGACGTACTCCATCTTGGTTTCATCGCCCTCGGGGGTGAGTTTGACGGAAGCCGTGGCATTGACAAACCCTGGAGCACCACGGCCATCGACCTTCATCGTGTAGCCCTGTTCGGCCTCGACGTCGCTCAGGTTCACCTTCCCATGGAACTTCCCCTGCACGGGCCCGACTTTGATGTTGAGGTCGCCGACGTAGGTATCGTCGACGAGCTCCAGCTTCTCGCAGCCTGGCATAACGGCCGCCAGAACGATCGGATCGAGCAGTGCGCTCCAAACCTCGGCGACCGGCGCTTCGAACCTATACTCTCCTGCTAGCTTCACTCGAACCTCCCTTTCGCTTGGGTAACCGGGCTAAATGATCTCTGAGCTGTCGTAGTGACTCGAAATTGTGAATCGGTAGGAAGTCATCCACATAGGGCAGGACAGCCGCCATACCTCGCACTTTCGGTTCGTAACGGTGTTGTCCTAGGCGCGGGTTGAGCCATATCAGCCGGTAGCAGCCGCGTTGTAGGGTTTGCACCTCGCGCCTCAGTTGGTCGATATCACCAGTCTCACATCCGTCCGAAATCACGATGACCACCGCGCCCCGGCGAAGCACCTTGGGGCCCCACGAGCGCCGGAATGCGGCCAGGCTCTCGGCAATTCGAGTGCCTCCCGAGAAATCGAGCACCTGCCGCGACACCTCGTCGAGGGCGGCATCCATGTTGCTGACCCGGAACGCATCGGTGACTCGCGTCAGACGAGTGCCAAATACGAACGCCTCGGTTGTCCGGAGCTGTTGGCTGAGACCATGAAAGAACTGAAGCACGATTCGGCTGTAGAGCTCCATCGAGCCGCTGACGTCCGCGATCAACACCAGGGGCCGGGTCTTCTCCTTCCGGACCCGCCGCGGAAGCTCCACGATTGCGCCTCCTAGCCTTGCTGCCCGCCGCAGCGCTTCCCGGTGGTCGAGCAGGCGACCGCGATCACTCTTGGTAAGGCGGTGTGTTCGGCGTTGACTGAAATTCCAGCGGATGCCCGCCATCGCTTGACGGAGCGCGCGGAGCTCCGCTTCGGTGAGCTTCGAAAAATCTTTACGCTGAAGCCACTCGACCTCAGTCGCGGTCTCGGTACGATCGGTGACCTCGATCTCTTTGCTTTGCCGTGCAGCTTTCTCTGCCATGAAGGACACGAGGCTCGGTCTCCGAAAATCTTCGGGACGATGTCGTGGCGCTTGCGGCGTTTTTTGCGGTTCAGGCGCCTCGCGCCGTCGCTCCCAGTACCGACGGAACGCGTGATCGAACGGTTCGAGGTATTCGTGCCGATTGACCAGGGTAGCGCGCGCCGCGTTGTACACTTCTTCTCGGCACAGAGGCTGTATCCAAGTGAACGATTCGCTGAAGCTCACGGCCTGATCGACACCGATTGGCAAACCCAGGCTCCGCAGCTCTTGAACGAACTCGACGATCCGCGTCTGCATGGGGGGCGCGTCCGGCATCGAATTACCCCGCCTGGGCGGTCCACGACGAATTGTTGACTAGCGCTTCGACGACCGAAATGTCTTCCTGATTTTTCAACACGACGCCAAGCGTCTTTTGGACTTCGGGCGTTTCGAGCTCCGAGACCCCGAGGTGCATCAGCGCCTCCGCCCAGTCGAGCGTTTCAGCGATGCCAGGGGGCTTGAGAAGATCCTCGCGGCGCAGCTTCTGAATCAGTGTGACCGCTTGGCGCTGCACGTGCTCCGACAGGCCAGGCACCTTCATCGACACAATCGAAAGCTCCTTGTCGAAGCTCGGGTAGTCGATCCAGCAGTAAATGCAGCGCCGCTTGAGGGCATCATGGATCTCACGGGTGCGGTTGGAGGTGAGCACGACGATCGGCCGGTGCACCGCCTCGATTCGACCGAGCTCCGGGATGGTGACTTGAAAGTCGCCCAGCAACTCCAGGAGAAAGCTCTCAAACTCGTCGTCGGCGCGGTCGATCTCGTCGATGAGCAAGACCGCTGACTTGTCGCGCTCCGGATCGATGGCCTGCAACAAGGGTCGCTTCAATAGATATTCGTTCGAGTAGATTTCGCCGAGGTCGTCGTTCTCCCCTGCTTGCAGGCGCAGCAACTGCCGCTGGTAATTCCACTCGTAGAGCGCATGATGCACGTCGAGCCCCTCGTAACACTGCAAGCGAATGAGCTCCGTCTGAAATGCCTTGCTCAAGACTCGGGCGACTTCGGTTTTTCCAACCCCGGGTGCCCCTTCCAGAAACAACGGCCGGCGCATCTTGAGCGCCAGAAAGAGGCTCATCGACAGATTGGGATCGGACACATAGCCCTGGTCGTGCAGGGCCTGCGTCACCTCTTCGAGTGAGTCGAGGCTCATGATCGTCGACTGTAACGCCGCTCCACGACAAACGGTAGACCTAGAATTCCGCACTGGAACGCTTTAGGGTTTCGCACAGTCGGGAACCTGTCGAGATCAACGCGGATAGTCGCCTGCTCAGCCAGATCCCCGAGCGACCGATGCCGCGAAACCTCAACAGTCCCAAAGGCACCAGGAAGAACATCGTGGGGGTGGTTCTGGCCGCCGGGGCGTCGCGTCGCATGGGCGAAGCCAACAAACTGATGATTCCCGTCGACGGCACGCCCATGGTCGCGCGCGTGGTCGATGCTCTTCGAGACGGTGGCGTTGAAAAGGTGTTCGTCGTGACGGGTTACGCTCCGGAAGAGATCTGGACCGCGCTCGGAGACCGTGACGTCGAGATCGTACACAACCCGGACTACGAAGAAGGCCTCGGCTCGTCCGTCCGAACCGGTGTCTCTGCAGTCGGAGACGACGTCGATGGGGTGCTGATCGCCCTTGGGGACATGCCCTGGGTGGGGACGGACGTGATCGGCCGATTGCTCGACGCGTTCAGCCCGGACGGGGAGCTCGACATCTACATCCCGATGTTTGGTCGGAAGCGTGGAAATCCCGTCTTGTGGGGCTCGCATCACTTTCCTGAGCTCTGTCAGTTATCCGGCGACGTGGGTGGTAAGGCGCTCTTCCAAAAACACCCGGAAGCGATCTGCTACGTCGACGTCCAAAGTGCGGCGGTCAACATCGACGTCGACACGCCTGAATCCCTTCGCGAGCTTGGCATCGACGGCTCGGACGACTGATTTCCGGCGCGGCGGTCCCTCAGGTGTGGCACCCCTTGAGCTCGCCTTCGATTGCAGGGCGATACTTCTCCTTGGCATCTCCGATTACCGCCGCGCCATGGCCTGGCAGCACATGGTTGAACTCGAGGTCGAGCACCGAACGAACATCGCTGGCTGTCGGGTGTGCGAACTGCAACCAACCCGGACCCACGTTGTAGGGCTTGAAAAAACCGAATCGTTTCATCATCAGCTTGGCAGGCCAGTTGAAGAACTCGTCTGGTGTCGGGGTGTGCTGCAACGAGTCGCCCGTGATCAAGACGCCGCCATCGCGCTCGATCAGGCAGACGGCTTCGGGCGGATTGGATGTCGAAAACACCTTGAGCTTCGCATTCGCGACAGGGAGGGCGCTTTGTTCATGCAGCCATTCGTCGGGTTCCATGTAGGGGTCTTCCTTGTTGGGCTCCATCCCTCGCGCATAGCGTTGCCCTTCGATCGCGTAGATTTTGGCGCCATAGCGTTCGCGGTAGAACCCATCGTCGCGCCCGTGGAAGCCGGACAGCCGAACCACGTGCTTGACGTCGCCGAACGATTCGAGGGCCTGCCAGCCTTGATCGGACAAGCGCATGCTGTTGAAGATCGTGAGCCCGTCTTCTCCTCGAACCACGGTCATGGAGCGGCCGATTCTCATCGGCACGCGCATCGGCATCTTGACGCCACCACGCACGAACCAAATCCCGTCGAAGACCTCCTCGAACTCACCATGGCGGGAAGCGGGCAAGTGCCCCCCGGCTACCGACTTGCGTGATGTTTGTGCTGCGATCATCGAGGTCCTCACTTTCGGGTTCAAGAGATCTCGGCGGAGGCCCGAAATTGCCTGCCTTTTTCCCCTTAGTCGAGAGAGAGCAGCCAGGATCGACAACGGGCTGGAAGAAAAGTCGTCGAAGGGTGTCGAATTCACCCACTACACGATGATCAAAGTCGGTGACGTCGGGATCGGCGGACTCATGATGCCGCAGGGTGACGTGCCCACTTCATGGGTGAGCTACGTCTCGGTTGCCGATGTCGATGCGA
>CALJYC010000217.1 GCA_937984275.1 uncultured bacterium
CCGGACCGATGCCCAACGTGCGCGGTTTGTCGCGGTATGGGTTGCAACTGGCCGGAAGGACGGGGGTTTTGGAGGGGGAGCGTGTCCCCTAGTGGGTGCCTAGTTCTTTTAGGTCGGGGCCGGACCAGAGGGGGGTTGATAGTTTTTGTTGGAGGTCGGCGGCGGTTAGGCCGTGGCGGACTTCGCGGACGCGGATGCCGTCTGGGGTGAAGTCGAAGACCGCGACTGGGCAGATGAGGCGGGCGATTTGGATCCCGTTGTCGCACGGAGACCCGACGAGCGAGTCGAGGTCGTCTAGGCCGGAGGTGCTTAGGCCGACTACCGGGCACTCCAACCCGGGAGGGTCCGCGTCGGTGCTCGCTCGTCCTTGTGGGGAGACGGCGCTCACTTCGATCAACACAAGCTCCGCGGGCGCTTGAGCAGTGGTTTGGGCGCGGGCGTCGATGGCACTTCGCACGGCCTGCGGCAGGCCGTCGCCGAACCAAACGCCCTCTTTGGATTCGCATTCCTCCGCGGCACGCGAAAGCACACGGTCGAGGTCAGCTGCGTGCTCGGGCGATGGCATCGGTGAAGCGCCGGAAGAGGTAGCGTGAATCGTGCGGACCCGCAGCGGCTTCGGGGTGATACTGAACGCTGAACGCGCCAGTCTCGACGTGCTCGATCCCTTCACATGTGTTGTCGTTCAAGTGAAGGTGGGTCAGATCGCACTTGTCTTTCAGCGAGTCGGCGTCGACGCAGAAGCCGTGATTCTGGGTCGTGACCTCGATGCGCCCCGTTTTGAGATCCTTGACGGGCTGATTGAGCCCTCGGTGGCCAAACTTGAGCTTGTAGCTCTGTCCCCCAAGCGCGAGGCTCATCAACTGATGGCCAAGACAGATGCCGAAGATCGGGCGCTGACCAAGGAGCTCACGCACGGTCGCGATACCACCCGACACTGCGGCTGGGTCGCCAGGGCCGTTCGATAAGAAGATGCCGTCGGGCCCGAGTCTGAGCACCTCTGCTGCGGTCGTCGTCGCGGGAACGACGGTGACCTTGCACCCTTCGTCGACGAGGCAGCGCAGGATATTGAGCTTGACCCCGAAGTCCATCGCGACGACGTGCCAAGGGCGCGAACCCTCCCTTTGCTCCGACCACACACCGCTGCCTTCGGTCCATTGGTAGGCTTCGGAGGTCGTGACCTCTCCGGTGAGGTTCCGGCCCGTCATCGGAGGCGCCGCTTTGGCACGGTCATGAAGCGTCGCGGGGTCTTCGGTTCCAACCGCGGCCATCTGAGCACCAATGTCTCGAATGTGTCGAGTGAGTGTGCGTGTATCGATGCCCGTGATCCCGACGATGCCTTCTTTTTTGAGGTAAGCGTCCAGCGACTCCTGGGTTCGCCAGTTGCTTTCGACCGCGGACAGCTCCCGCACGACGAAGCCTCGCAGGGCAGGGCGTCGGGCTTCGCGGTCTTCGACGTTGATGCCGGTGTTGCCAATTTGCGGGGCCGTCATGGTGACGATTTGACCGCAGTAAGACGGGTCGGTCAGCACCTCTTCGTAGCCCGTCATGCCGGTGGTGAACACCGCTTCGCCGGTTGCCCCACCTTCCGCGCCAAAGCTCCGGCCCGTAAAGCGAGTTCCATCTGCAAGTACGAGGTGTGCTTCTTTGGTCATGTTCCCAGCTCGTGCACGACGTTGCCCCCGACAATGGTCATGACGGGCCTCCCCATCAGCTCACGACCCAGCAACGGCGTATTGTACGACTTGGAGCGTAGCGCTTCTTTGTCGAGAATCCATCGGGCCTCCGGGTCGAGGACCGTGATGTCCGCGCGGCGCCCCTCCCGCAGCGAGCCCCCTTCGAAATCCGGGATCAATCGCGCGGGGGCGGTCGAGAGTGCCTCCACGAACCGTAGCGGCGTGAACACCCGGTCGCGGACCAGCTGGAACATGGACCCAATCGCGGATTCGAGCCCGTTGATCCCTAGGGACGCCGCTTCGAACTCACAGTCCTTCTCGAGGTCGGTGTGCGGCGCATGGTCGGTCGCGATGCAATCGATGGTGCCGTCTGCGAGCGCCTCCCGAAGCGCTTGCCGGTCCTCCTCCTCGCGAAGAGGCGGGTTGACCTTGCAATAGGTGTCGTAGCTGAGGAGCGCCTCGTCTGTCAGGAGCAGATGGTGCGGCGTCACCTCGGCGGAGACGCGCAGGCCGCGTGACTTTGCCTCCCGAATCAGGCGAACCGCCCCGAGGCTCGAAATGTGCGCCACGTGATATCGGGCACCGGTCGTTTCGGCCAGAATCAAATCCCGCGCGACGATGATGTCCTCCGCCGCGCGTGGCCAACCTCGCAGTCCAAGTTGGGTAGAACGGGCGCCTTCGTGCATCTGCGCCCCTTCGGTTAGGTGGTGGTCCTCGCAGTGCTGGCTCACTACTAGGTCGAAGGTGCGGGCGTACTCCATCGCGTGCCGCATCACTGCCGCATTCATCACGCAAACGCCGTCGTCGCTGACGCCGATGGCGCCAGCCTCCCGCAAGTCCGCCATCTCGGTGAGCTCGGCGCCTCGTTGCCCCTTGGTCACCGCACCGAAGGGCAGCAACCGGGCGCCGCCGTGTTCCTGCGCCCGTGCGATCATCATCTCGGTGATCGCACGTGTATCGTTCGTCGGCTTGGTGTTCGGCATCGGGCAAACCGCAGTGAACCCCCCGGCCGCCGCGGCGTCCAAGCCGGAGCCGATGTCTTCTTTGTACTCCTGCCCCGGCTCGCGAAGGTGCACGTGTAGATCGATGAAGCCCGGACACACCCAGCGCCCGGACGCATCCACGATGCGCACATCGCCCCCGGCCTGATAGGCGGCGCCGGCATCACGCCCCACGCTCCCGATGCGTCCCGCTTCGATCACGACGTCCGCGATTTCGTCGAGCCCTTGAGATGGGTCGAGAACGCGCCCGCCCCGCAGGACGATCACCTGGCTCAGCATAGCGGTCCGCGCTTACGTGACGGACCCAAACCAGTCAACCCGGTCAGCCGGCTTTGCGGTGAAGATCGTCGTCGTCGGCTGCTGCGACGGTGCCGACTGAAGAGGAAATCTTTGCCTGTGATTTCTTCTCTTCGACACGCTTCTTCATCGTCATGACTTTGCGATAGACCGCTGCGAAGTCTTTGTTGCGTGTGGCCATCGAGGGGGTGCCGCCGCGCAAGAGGGTTTGCAGGATGAATTCGAGAACTTGAATCTCGCCTTCGGAGAAACTGTTGCTGATTCGCATGCGATCGGATCTACCACTGGTACGGGCACATGACAATCAGTGACGTGCCATGTAGGGCCACAAGAGGTCATATTCTTTCGAGGTTTGGTTTCCAACACCCCAGGAGTCCCAAACTTCCAGGATCGCCCATTCTTCTATCAACGATCGCGGCTCAGGGCCCGAACCGAGGTGCACGGTTGACAAACCATTCGAAAGCAAGGCTCGCCGGGAGTCGGCCTAGTTGTCGGCCGCCGTTACGCGGACGATCTCGTCAATCGTCGTGACGCCCTTGAGCACCTTGTTGAGGCCAGCCATACGCAGGGTCGCGACGCCGTCGCGGATCATTTCGTCCTTCACCTCGGCGGTCGATCCGCCTTGAAGCACGATTTCGCGGAGGCGGTCCTTGAAGGGCATGACCTCGTACAGCGCGATTCGACCCTTGTAGCCGGTGTCGTTGCAGACCTTGCAGCCGGTGCCGCGGAAGGCGACGACGTCCGGAATCTCGTTCTCTGGGAAGCCGACATCGAGGAGCACCTGCTCGTCTGTCGGCACCTGGACCTTGCACTCCTGGCAGATCTGACGCGCCAGACGCTGGGCCAACACGAGATTGACAGACGCGGTGACCAGGAATGGCTCGACGCCCATGTTGAGCAGACGTGTGACCGTGCTGGGCGCATCGTTGGTGTGGAGCGTCGACAAGACCAAATGGCCCGTCAAAGCTGCCTTGACTGCAATCTCGGCAGTTTCGAAGTCTCGAATCTCACCGACCATGATGATGTCAGGGTCCTGACGAAGAAACGACCTCAGAGACGCGGCAAAGTTCAAGCCGATGTCTTCGTGCATCTGCACCTGATTGATACCCATCAAGTTGAACTCGATCGGATCCTCGGCCGTGCTGATGTTTGTCCCGACTTCGTTCAAATCCGACATGGCGGAGTAGAGCGTCGTTGTCTTGCCGGAGCCGGTGGGCCCGGTGACGAGCACCATGCCGTACGGCTGGTGAATCGCGTCGCGAAAATCCGAAAGCGGCTTCTGCTCGAAACCGAGCTTGGTCATGTCTAGCTGGAGGTTCGACTTGTCGAGGAGACGAAGGACGATCTTCTCGCCCCAAAGCGTCGGGACCGAGGAAACACGATAGTCCATCTCGCGGCCCTTGCCGAGCTTGAGCTTGATGCGTCCGTCCTGCGGCAGGCGGCGCTCGGCGATGTCGAGCGAGGACATGATTTTGAGACGCGACGCGATGGCGTTCTTGAGCTTGATCGGCGGTGTCATCTCCTCGTGGAGCACACCGTCGACACGGTACCGAACGCGAAGGACGCGCTCGTAGGGCTCGACGTGAATATCGGACGCACCTTGCTTGATCGCGTTCAGCAGAATCGCATTGCAGAGCCTGACGACCGGAGCGTCCTCGCTCGCCTTCTCGAGGTTTAGGAGATCTTCGTCATCGTCGCTGGTCGCAACTTCAATCTCCGACTCGTCGAAGCCCTCCATGATGTCTTCGTAGGAGATCTCCGGCTGCGCATACGCCTTCTCGAGCGCGGAGAGGATCGCACTTTCCGACGAAACGACCGGCTCCACGTTGTAGCCAGTGAGGAACTTCACGTCGTCGATCGCGTTGAGATTCGACGGGTCGGCCATCGCCACGATCAGCGAGCTGCCGGCGCGAGACACAGGGATGATCTTGTGACGCTCGCAAACCTGCGGGCTGATCAGCTTGAGAATCTCTCGGTCGATGTCGTACTCGGAGAGATCGATCGACTGGACGCGATACTGTTCGCTCAGGAAGTCCGTGATCTCCTGGTCAGAAATCGCGCCGAGGCGGGCAAGCGCATAGCCCAGACTGATGTTGTCGTCCTTCTGTTGCTTCTGCGCTTCCCGCAGCTGCTCGAGGCTGATTCTTTTCTCGCGTACGAGGAGCTCGCCCAGTCTATTTCTGCTCATACCTGTTACTTCCCCAACGAGATCCAGTCTTAGTATATTTATTCACAAAAATCGAGAAGACTCAAGTGTAGGTGCGTGAGCGTCCTGATGGGCATCCCATCCAGTGCGGGGCCATGATTATGAGAGGTAGCTTACCTTCGGAAAAGGCCATTTCCGAAAACCTGGATTTCCTGAGCGTTTATAGGTGCTTCCAGGGGAGGCTGAGCGCTGTTGGCTTGCCGTCGAGCGGCCGTCGCGGTACCGAGCGGGAGTGGCGAAGCCAAAAAAGCAAATCACTGCGGCCCCGAAAGACACTGCGGAGGCGCTCGAACAGATAGAGCAGCCCAAGATGAACTGGAAGGTGCTCGGCCTGATCGGTCTAGCGCTGGCGGTGGTTTGGGTCATTGCGGGCATCCTCCAACCCACGATCGGCTATGCGGGCCTGATCGTCGCGGGGGTGCTCACCGTCGTCGCGCTCGGATTTCTGATCTGGATCTGGCGCCTCACGCGCAAGTCTGCCGACATCGCTGCCATCCTGAAGGGTGCGACCGACAAGGAGGGCCGGATGGCGGCGCTGGAGCAACTCCGCGCACGACAGACCCCCGGCGGCAAGGACGCGCTCAACGCCATCGCTCAGGCACAGCTCGTCGCCCAGGAAGCTCCGGCGGAGGCCATCCGGATCCTCGAAGGGATCGACGTCAACAAGGCACCGTCGATGGTCCAAGACGATGTCCGCGCCAACCTGGCGATGTTCTATTTGATGACGGGGCGTGCGCGCGACGCACGTGAGCTAGCCAACGAAATACGCCTCGACCGCCAGCCGCAGGCCAAGTCGAAGGCGATGTATGCTGCGGTCGTCGCCGAGTCGTTCGCCCGAACCGGTGACCCGGAGGAAGCGCGCAAGCTCCTCGAAACCTACGATCCGTCAGACAAGGAGTTCGGACAGGTCTCGGGCATGCTGCTACGTGCACAGGTCTACACGTACACGGCGACGAAGAAACGCGGACGCGCACGCACTGCGATGGAACAGCTCCTCGAAGTGGACCCGAACATGGTGGCCGCGTTCGTGCAAAAGGGGACGCGCCCCGAGCTCAGCCGCCTCGCCAAGCAGGTGCTGGCAGGCGCCGGCGCGCTGCCCAAACCAAAGATGCGTGTGCGCACGCGCTAGACGCTGGTGACCTCGCGTACTTGGACCATTCGTGACGTCCTCGATTGGGCGACGAAGGACTTTGCCGGGCGCGGCATCGTAAGCCCGCGGCTCGACGCCGAGCTGCTGGTCGCGAAGGCGCTCGAAACGGACCGGGTTGGGCTCTACCTCGATTTGAACCGGCCGCTGGTCGATCAGGAGCGGAGCGCGATTCGACCGTTGGTCGCGAGGCGCCGGGAGCGCGAGCCCGTGGCGTACATCCTCGGCCACCGGGACTTCTACGGCCGGCGCTTCAAGGTGACCCCGGATGTGCTCATCCCACGCCCGGACACCGAGACCCTCGTCGATCACGCGCTCGAATGCATCCCCGAAGACGCTGCATGCCGGGTGCTCGACGTGGGAACTGGCAGCGGAGCCATTGCGGTGACCATCGCCGCCGAGCGACCGCTCGCGATAGTGACCGCGACCGACATCTCTGAGGCCGCACTGAAGGTCGCATCGGAGAATGCCAAGCAGCTCGAAGTTGCAAACCGCGTCCGATTCGAACATGCCAACCTGCTCAGCGGCGTAGAGCAGTACGACGTCATCGTCTCCAACCCGCCGTACATCGCACAGTCGGAGATGGCGGCGCTTCAAGCCGAGATACGGGAACACGAGCCGATCGCCGCGCTCGAAGCGGGCGAAGACGGGCTCGACGTGGTGAGAGCGCTGTTGTCCGCATCAGAGCCGGCCACGGCCAGCGGCGCGCAGATGCTGATCGAGATCGGGGCGACCCAGGCGGTCTCAGTCGTTGCTTTCGCGGCCGAGCATACGGCCTGGCAGCCGGTGGCTGTCTACCTTGACCTCAACCGCATCGAGCGGGTCGTTCACCTGCGGCGTATCTGACGCAGCCAGAGCTCGGAGAACACCAGTACGATGGCAAGGAGAAGCAACCACGGCGCGAGCGGTTGCTCGACCCCTTGCGTGGCGTCGGGCACTACGGCTTCGAGGCTGCCCCGCTGTTCGGGCGGTCCCTTCGTAACGAGGTCGCTCTCGCCGGGCGGCGCGTCGACGACGAACGCGAATCGCGCGCCGTTTACGCCGTTGACCAACACTCGATAGGCGCCGATCTCGCCCGTGTCCCGAAATGATACGCGGTCGGCCTCCGCAAGATCGACCGTGCGGCCGGTTGGCGTGACCACTTGAATCCGTTGACTCGAAGTGGACCCCGGCAGCGAGACGGACGAGTACGGCTCCACGGAGTGGTCGGTGCGACCTGCGAGCCGAAGCAACGTGTCGAGCACGAAGGGCACGAACACGGGTTGGTACGGCAAGTCCGTCCAGGCGTCGTCGACCGTGGTCGCGAACATCGCCACACGGCCGCTTCGATACCGATGCTCGACCAAGGCAGGTGCGCCATCACTAAACCGGGCCGTCACGATCGCATCGAGAGACGTCTCCGCAATGGGCGTGCGCCCGCGAACCTTCCCCTGATTGAGCTCGGGCAGGGCTTGGGATTGAAGCGACAGAGTCCGCGCCTCCATACGGGTAGCGGTGAATCTCCCGGGTAGGAGCTCGCGAAGCACGCTCCCATAGGCGCGGGGGTTGATCCGATCGCCCGCGGTGATCCAAAGGCTGCCTCCGCCACTGACGAAGCGCTGAATCAGAGGCAGCCACTTTTCGTCGAGCGTAGCGTTCGCCAACACGAGCACGTCCGACCGGATGATGGCGCTCTCGGACAGGTCCTGCGCGTCGAGGGTTTCGACCGCAAAGGAACGGCCAATCCGGGGAGCAACGCCGAGCGCGTGACTGAGAAATGCGGTTTCCCGCTTGCGCGGGTCGGGGTGAGGGTCACCGTCGACCAACAGAACGTGAACGGTATCGGACCCCAGCAAGACGCCGCGGACGTTGTCAGCAGGGAGCACGTCATCGGGATCCAGCTGGAGCTCGACGACCGCGTCCGTAGACCCCGGCCGGATCGACAACGCGGCCTCGCCGCCGTCGTCGCTGGTCCGCACCGAAGTCTTAAACGTCTCCTGTCCTTTTTGGCGCAGACGAACGTTCTGCTGGGCCTGTGTGGAGGTCCCTGCAATTTGCACATCGAGCCGCAACCCCTCCGCGGCGTCTCGCCCTCCGACCACTTCAACCGAAGCGATGCGGCGATTGTCGGGATTCGGCGTAGAGATCGCCTCGAAACCGACTCGAATGCCACGGGTTGGCCATTCGCACTCCTCGGCGCGCGTGCCCGGCGTGAAGTCCGACAGAACCAACAGGCGCCGATCTGACAGCTCGCTTTCGAGCAGCAGCTCCACCGCAGTCCGGACGGCGTCACATAACCCGTCTCCACGGGTCGACCGCGGATCGATTTCCTCGAACACGCTCTCGACCATCTCGAGCTCCGCGCGCCTACGGACCCAAACCCGCGGAGGCCTGCCTGACAGGACCACCGAAACCTCCGAGCCCTCTGGCAACTTCCGGACTTGCTGGATCGACGAGTCGGCCGCCCGTTCGATGAGAGTCTTGCCCTCGTGTATAGCCGCCATCGACAGCGAGTCGTCGAATACGATCGCGAGCGCGTGCTGCCGGTCCAACAAGCTCGACTGCGCGATGCGGTAGGGTGCCGCCGCAACGAGGACGAGCGCGAGCACCAACAATGCGCGCGTGACCAACAACAGCATGTCAACCACGCGCAGTCGGGCGGCTCGGGTCGCATGGATTCGATGCAGGAACGCGATGGTGGGGAGCGTCTGCTTACGAAGTTTCTGGCGTCTCAGCAGGTGCGCGATGACGGGAATCGCGACCGCCGCGAGCCCGGCGAGTGCCCATGGAAGACCGAATCCCACGGCTCACCCGTCCCGCAAAAGCTGGAGCAGCGTGTGCTCAGGGGGGGTATCGGTTCTGGCTAGGAAGTAGCGCCCCCCTGCGGCTACCACGCGGCGCTGACAGGAAGCGACGAAGTCATCGATGGCCTCGCGGTAGCGGCGCCGGAGGCCTTTTGGGTCGACCTCTACGGGCGGCTCTCCTTCGAGCCCCTCGAAATGCATCGGCTCTTCGTATGGAAGCTCCAGCTCGGCGGGGTCCATGACGTGCAGGACGATGGTCTCATGGCCGCGTGCCTGAATCCGAGCCACTGGATCGAGTGCGTCGTCCCTCAGGTCCAGCAGATCGCTGGCGATCACCACTAGCCCCATCCGGCCGGCGTGCTCGATCAACTTGTCCAACGCCCCATGGAGCGCGGTCGCGCCCGCCGGCTCGGAGGGCTCGGCGAGCGTGCGCATGAGGTAGTCGAGGTGCGCAGGGCCCGAGCGTGCCGGCAATCGATCGCGGATCGTCTCATCGAAGGTGATCAAAGACACGGCGTCGCCTTGGCGGGTCAGAACGTAGGCGAGGGCTGCACGGAGGGTTGCCGCGTGGTCCAGCTTACTGACGTCGCCGCTTCCCCAGTGCATCGAAGGAGAGATATCGAGAGCGAGCGTCCCGCGCAGCTGAGTCTCGTGCTCGAAGTGCTTGATCGTGTACCGGTCGGATCGGGCGTACGCGCGCCAGTCGATCAGCCGCGGATCATCGCCCGGACGGTAGGCTCGATGCTCTTTGAAGATCGCGCTGGCGCCACGGTGGGGGCTCCGGTGCATGCCCGCCAACAGTCCGTCCACCGTGCGTTTGGCCCGAAGCGTGAGCCCGGCCAATCGTACCGCGAGCTCGGGTTCGAGTACGTGGCTCACGGCTCGATGCTTTGCTTGATGCCTTCGATCACGTCGTCGGGTGTCACGCCTTCGGCCTCC
The DNA here is from genome assembly GCA_937984275.1 of uncultured bacterium. Taxonomy (GTDB): domain Bacteria; phylum Myxococcota_A; class Polyangia; order Polyangiales; family Houyiibacteriaceae; genus SG8-38. The sequence goes on from CALJYC010000217.1 coordinate 10,047, forward strand.
GCGCGGAAGTTCATGACGAGGCGATGTTTCAGGATGGGCTCCAGGAGCGCGCGCACGTCTTCGATCTCCGCTGCGTATCGCCCGTGGAGAATCGCCCGCGCTTTGGCCCCTAAGATCAAACCCTGACTCGCCCGCGGCCCAGCGCCGAATGCAACGTTCTTCCGAACGAGCTCTGAGGCGTTGCTATCATCTGGCCTAGTGGCCCTCACCAGGGTCACCGCGTGCTG
>CALJYC010000218.1 GCA_937984275.1 uncultured bacterium
GAGATCATGTAGGTCGGAGAACGCTGCAGCATGATCACGTGCCCTGCGCGTTTCGCGAGCTCCGGTACCAAAGTGACGGCGGTCGCACCGGAACCGATGATCGCCACGCGTTTGCCGTCGTAGTCGAGGTCCTCCGGCCACTCCTGCGGATGCACGATATGCCCCGCAAAGCGCTCGCGACCCGGAAATTCCGGTGTGTGACCGTGCTCGTAACTGTAGTAGCCCGCGCACATCAGCAGGAAGCCGCAACGTATTTGTCGTGCCTCTCTTCCTTCACCGACCTCGAGGCCAAGCGTCCATTCACTGTCGTCGGTCGACCATTCCGCCCTGGTGAGGTGGTGGTGGAAGCGAATTCGTTTTTCGATGTCGTATTCGGCCGCCGTTTCCCGGATGTACCGGAGAATCGAAGGACCGTCCGCGATTGCTTTCGCCTCTTTCCAGGGTTTGAACCGATAGCCGAGCGTGTGCATATCGCTGTCGGAGCGAATGCCCGGGTAGCGAAACAGGTCCCACGTGCCGCCCACCCGATCACGGCCCTCCAGGATGATGAAGTCGATGTCGGGAAGCGCTGCCTGAAGATGGCACGCGGCCCCGATGCCCGACAGGCCGGCTCCGATGATGACTACCTCCCGGTACTCGCTGGTCGAGTCGTGCATCTCAGGGCGCCGTCCCGCGTGCCCCCGGCCGGTAACGTTCCTGCGCGCGGCGTTCGACGTCTTCCCGGTAATAGGCCACATCCTTGAACTCTTGCTCGGCATACAACGGCGCCTGGTCGTCGAAGTGTGGCGAATCCGGGTCATTGCTCTGCCCACCCACGAGTATCGATCTGGCTTTGACCTTGTCCCCGAACTCGGCGACCGCCACGAAGCTGTTGCCGTTGTCGCCGTAGAGACGTTTCGTGCCGTCACGTCGTTTTGCGCCGAAGTCAGCGAGTGCGCCCCAAAGGCTGTTGGCCATGCCGACCGCGAGACTCGGCTGGTTGTCATCGTAGGTGAGCTGGATGGCACCCGAGAGTCGCTGGAAGCGATTGATCTCGCCCCAGGGTGTGCGCCAGTCGCCGAAATCGCTCGCGAGCATCGCCACCGTCTCGGCGAAGACCTCGAGGCGTTCCGCAGACGGCACCTCGCGGCCGAGTTGGTTGATCGCGTCCATTTCGCTGGCGCCTTCGGGTCTTTCACGCCGGTCCAGGTGTTTCATGCCGTAGAAGTGCGCCAGCGTCATCCCAACCGAGTCCTTGCCGGTCTCGAGGTTCCACGCCCGCAGCACTTCGATCGGCTCCGACAACGCCGGGTCTTTCTGCTCCGCACTGTCCCAGGCCTCGAGCAGGCCGCCAACCGGGGCCTCGAACCCGGGCAGGTACGGGTCGTGGGCGAGCTCGATCAGGCTGTCGAGCGTGAGGTCGTCTACATTCGCGAGCACGCTCACGGCGTGGACGCCACGGAAGTTTTCGTGGTCCGGCGCCATGTATGCCGGGTAATCCTTGCGCTTCGGGCTGAATTCGGCAGCCGCCGTAAACGGCGTCGAGTTCGCGTTCTGGATCCAGCCGTTCGGCGGATTCAGGATCGTGATCGCTTCGTCGACGGTGTGCAGGCCCTGCCAGTCCGTCGCCGGGTCGCTGCCGTCGACCGGCTTCGAGTAGTCGAAGCGCATATCGCGCTTCGGGATGAAGTTGCCGTGGAAGTAGGCGATATTGCCCTCGGCATCCGCAAATACCGTGTTGTTCGACGAGTTCGTCCGGATGTTCATCATCTCCCGGAACTCGTCGTAATTATCGAGCTTCGTTCGCGTGAATGACTGGATCAGTGCGTTGACCGGGTCCCAGTTGATCTTCGTCACTGTCCATTTGCCGTCGACATCGTGCGTTACCGGACCGTGATGCGTGTGGTACACCGTGAACGCGCGCTCGCGGACCTTTCCGCCGTCCTTGTATTTCAGCGAGACCTCGGATACCTCGACGGGCTTCAACTCTTCGCCATAGCGATACATTAGCTTTCCGTCTTCGCGACTTACCTCTTCAGCGAATTCGTCGATGAAGTCGACGTGGGTCGATGTATGCATCCAGCCGGTCTTCTCGTTGAAGCCCTGGTAGACGAAGAACTGTCCCCAGGTGACTGCGCCGTAGGCGTTCAGGCCTTCCTCGCTGACGATATGAAACTCGCCGCGAAAATAAAACGACGTGTGCGGATTGATCAGCAGCATCGCGTTACCCGAGCGGGTCCGCTCGCCGGCGATTGCGAAACCGTTGGAGCCGCCCCCGGGACCGAACTCCGCGTCGATGCCTTGCGCCCCGGCGATCAGTTGCTCCGCGTTGTCACCGCCATAAAATCGGGCGATCCGCTCCAGCGGAATCTGCTCGATATCACCACCGATAGAGCCTTCACTGAAGAACATCGGCATCCACGGCTCGAACCGGGTGAGAAGCTTCGGTTTCACCTCGGGGTGCGTCAGCAGGTAGTAATTGAGGCCGTCAGCCCATGCATCGCACAACGCCCTGAGCCACTCCGGCGCCGAGGCATACGCGGCCTTTGCTTCGTCGACCGTCATATAGAGGCGCGCACGCAGGTCGCTGAAGATAGCGCTCTCACCCTCGACTTCGGCCAGCCGGCCGATAGCCCAGACGTAATTCCGTTCGACGCGCGGGAAGTCGTCTTCGGCCTGTGCGAACAGCAGGCCGAATACGGCGTCGGCGTCGGTCTTGCCGTAGACATGGGGCACGCCGAAGTCGTCGCGGATGATTTCGACGCGCGCCGCCCGTTCTTCCAGCCGCGCGAGCTCTGGGTCCGCCTGCTGTGTGCAGGCTGCAACGCCCAGGCAGAGGAAAAATGCGAATGCCCGCGCAAGCACCTGAGTCATGGCCGTAAGTGCCATTCTTTCAATCCTGTTTCTGCGGCAACCGTCCCGGCCAATCCCCGAACTGCATTTCGAACTCGATGCCGACGCCGATATTGCGCTCGCGCTGCTCGATCAGGAAATCGCGCGGCCAGTTTACGTAGGTTAGCAGCTCGACAAACAGCCACTCACGGGAGATTTGCCGTCGATACCTGAGCTCGACGCCATAGTCCCGGAGCGGAACTTCATAGTCGGTCTCGCCGGTAGCGTATACCGCATAGGAAAACGCGTCCTTTTTCGACAGGTTCTGGTATGCGACGAGCTTGGTCGTCCACGAGATGCCTTCGACCTCCTCTTCGGCGACAACGATGGACCACGAGCGCAACATCCAGTTGTCGGATAGCACGTGATCGAGCGTGTTCTGCAGCGAGATGCCCGCACCGCGCTGGTTTTGCACGAACACACGCGGCTCGACCCGCCACAGCCAGTCCTCGCCGAATGCCTTGTGCCAGCGATACGTGGCCCGAACGAAGGGTTCGAGCGGCGTCGCCATGCGCACGCCCGCGCCAAACGACCAGCCACGCCTCAGCGTCGCATCCCGGCTGTAGCCGATACCGAGGAGCCAGTCCTCGTCCTGGAAGTCATTGAAGCGATCCGGCAGCGTGTCGATATTATCGTCGGCCGAACCGTCGACAAAATCGTTGACGTCGCCCCG
>CALJYC010000219.1 GCA_937984275.1 uncultured bacterium
TGTTTCTGCAGCGAGCGAGAGGCATTCGGCGATGCGGCGCCGCGTCGGTCGATCTCTGCCTAGTCGCCGACGGCACCTACGACATCTACTGGGAGCAAGCCCTGAACGCCTGGGACATGTGTGCGGGCGCGCTGTTGGTGCCAGAAGCAGGTGGACAGCTTTCGACCTACGAGGGCGAGGCCGTAGACCCACGTACGGGAAAGCTAATAGCGTCCAATGGGCTGTTGCACGAAGCCGCGGTCCGCACGATTCGTGAGGCACGTAACAAACTTCCGCCCGACAAGTCGTGAATCGCACGCCCCCGCCCGATACACTGGGTTTATGGGGGCCAGCTGCGGGGAGCGGGAGAACTGGAAGCCGGGGTCCGCCCCTTCGGCGGAGACGCTTGCCGCCTACGTGCCGCTGAACGCGAGCGAGCGGTGGGCCATGGTGAACACGATCGCCGGGCAGCATCTGGTCAGGATGGTGATGTGCGCCGGGATCGCGTACCTCGGGCTCTCCGCGGGCCAATGGTCCACGGACCTCGATCAAACCGGACTCCGGTTGATGACGATGTACGGACTCACTGGGGCTGCCATGCTTGCGCTGGGATGGCGTGCGTATCGGCAGCCGCCTCCTCTCATGTGGTCGGTGCACATTGCTGGCGTCGTCTTCCTCGTGGTGACGGCGACAGTCACGCTCGGCTACGCCCTCGGCGGCCAACCATCCGACTTCTACCTTTATCTGTTGGTCCAATTTGCAGCGGGCGCACTAGTTCATAGTCGAAGATGGGTGATCGCGATCATGATTCTCGGAGACCTCGGCTGGGGGGTCACTTCGCTCTCGGTCGAGGGGGTGAACTGGGTGCAGAGCGCTGGCTACCTGATCGGTTTTTCTGTCGTCACTATCGGGATCAACTACTCGCGCGGCCGCACCCTCGGTCGCATGGAGGGGCTCCGGCTGGCGGCGGAGCGCGCGTCGCAGGCGAAGACCGAATTCTTGGCCAACATGAGTCACGAGGTCCGCACGCCGATGAACGGGGTCCTCGGCCTCAGCGCCCTGCTGCTCGACACCGAGCTCGACGCCAGGCAGGAGAGGATGGTCACGGCGATTCGCGAGTCCGCGGACGCCCTCATCGGCATCGTCGACGAGGTCCTGGACTTCTCGCAGCTACAGAAGGGTCAGGTGGAGCTCGAGCGGGTGCCATTCGACATGAGCGTCCTCATCGACGGTGTGGCGGCCCTCATGCAGCCGCGCGCTGCAGCCAAGGGGCTCCAACTCGAGTCCGAGATGAAGGGGTTCACGAGTCGACGACTCATCGGAGATAGCGGTCGCATCCGGCAGGTCCTTCTCAACTTCGTCAGCAACGCGATTAAGTTCACCGAGTCGGGGTTCGTGCTCATCAGCGCGGAAGTCATCGAGGCGTCGGACAAGACTAGAATCCGTCTTTGTGTGCGGGACACGGGCATTGGTATTCCCGACGAGTCGCTTCCCAGGATTTTCGCGCGCTACCACAAAAACGACGGCTCGCACTGCAGCTCCAACGGAAACGGGCTGGGGCTCGCTATCACCAAGCAGCTCGTCGAGCTGATGGGTGGAACGCTCGGAGTAAAGAGCGCACTCAACGAAGGAACGAGCTTCTGGGCGGAAATCGAACTTCAACCGGGACCGGAAGACACGCTGCGCGTCGCTGACTCGACGGGCACGGGCGACCTGTTGATCCGTGAAGGCACCCGCGTACTGGTCGCCGAGGACAACCCGACCAGCCGAATGGTGACCGAAGCACTACTCAAGAAGCTCTCGTGCAAGGTCGACATTGCGATCGACGGGCGGGAAGCGCTGCAGAAGGCGAAGGACAACGACTACGACATCGTGTTCATGGATTGCTACATGCCGCTGATGGATGGCTTCCAAGCAACCCAACGCCTTCGGAGGTCGCCTGAGAACGAGGAGCTCCCGATCATCGCCTTGACGGCCAGCGTGGCCGAAGAAGACCGAACCCGCTGCCTCGAGGCAGGGATGGACGACGCCGTTGGTAAGCCGGTGCAGATCTCGATGCTTGCCAAGGCGCTCGAACGGTGGGTTCCGGTCTCCGGCAGCCGTTCGGTGAGCCCGGTGTCCTCGCTCCCTCCGCCCGCTACGCTCGACCTCCACATGGTTCGCCAGCTCGTCTCGCTCGACGGAAAAGACGACGATTTCATCCAGGACGTGATGGTGACGTATGTCGAACAGCTCAAAGAATCGGTGAGGAAGCTCGGCGAGGCGTTGGAGGACGCGGACATGGAGACCGTCCATCTGACCGCTCACTCGATCAAAGGCGCCAGCAAGCAAATCGGCGCCGCACGGGTGGGCGACCTGCTTGGCGCTATCGAGCGTGAAGACGGTGTCGAGGCGACGAGACAGCTCCTGAAACAGGTCGAGGCGGAAGTGCCGCGCGTCGCCGAAGCCGTGCAGGCCCTGCTCCGCCGCTCGCGCCGCACCGGCTAGTGTGCGGATCGTTTCGCACACTAGTTCTTGGAGCGCACTAGATATCCAGGTTCGTGACGTTGAGTGCGTTGCTCTCGATGAAGGCGCGCCGAGGCTCCACTTGGTCGCCCATCAACACGCTGAACAGCTCTTCGGCCTCTAGGGCATCTTCGATGCGCACCTGAAGAAGCGTCCGCGTCTCGGGGTCCATGGTGGTTTCCCAGAGCTCTTCCGGGTTCATCTCACCAAGGCCCTTGTAGCGCTGAATACCGAGACCCTTTCGTGCGCGTGCGTCGATCGCGGCCCAGAGCGCCTCGATGTCGGGAACCTCAGAAGACTCCCCCGTAGGCTGGCCACCCTTATCGAGCACGGTCAAGACGAACGGCGGCTGTCCCAGTGCAGCAATGCCCTGGTAGATTTGGCGAAGCTCGGAGATGTTACCCGCGGAGAGCAAGTCGAAGTCGACGGTCGTGACGCGATTCGCACCGCCCTCTTGCGTCTCGATGATGACCCGCTGCCGGTCGTGCTCTTCGTCTTGCTCGATCGTCGCCTCGAACTCGCCCTGACGCCTGGCGTGCACGAACTTCTCGAGCGCCGCAATTCCGGCCTCGACCTTCTGCCGATCCGCAAGGTCCTCGACCTCGAGGTCAGCCGCAGTCACCAGCGCCTCGACGACGAGCGGGTCCACCCTATGCCCAATGTTCTCGAGAAGCAGGCGAAAACGAGCGACGTCTGTGACCAGGTTGCGCAGGGGCTCCCCGACGAGCTTGGTACTGCCTTCTTTCATGCTGAGCTGGATGTTGTCGGTGCCGAGCTCGATCAGGTGCCTGCTCAACGCATCGTTATCTTGAAGGTAGCGAAGCTTCTTGCCCTTCTTCACTTTGTAGAGCGGGGGCTGCGCGATGTAGAGGTATCCCTTCTCGATCAACTGCGGCATCTGACGATAGAAGAACGTCAGCAGCAGCGTTCGGATGTGCGAACCGTCGACATCCGCGTCCGTCATGATGATGACGTGGTGGTAGCGGAGCTTTTCGATATCGAAGTTGTCGCCACCCTCGACGCCGCAGCCAAGCGCCGTGATCAGCGTGCCGATCTCGGCGCTCGACAGCATTTTTTCGAAGCGGGCACGCTCGACGTTGAGAATCTTTCCGCGCAACGGAAGGATCGCTTGGAAGCGGCGGTCTCGCCCTTGTTTTGCACTGCCACCCGCGGAGTCACCCTCGACAATGGAAATCTCGCTCTCGCTCGCATCTTTGCTTTGGCAGTCTGCAAGCTTGCCGGGAAGGGTGCTCGCGTCGAGTACGCCCTTGCGCTGCACCATCTCGCGCGCACGACGGGCGGCTTCCCGAGCGCGCGCGGCGAGCACTGTCTTTTCGACGATACGCTTGCCGGCCTTCGGTTCTTCTTCGAGGTACTGGTTGAGTTTCTCGTTGAGGACGCTCTCGACGATACCTTTGACCTCGCTCGACACCAGCTTGTCTTTGGTCTGCGAAGAAAACGCTGGGTCCGGGTGCTTTACCGAAATGATGGCGGTCAGCCCCTCCCGAACATCCTCGCCGCTGAGTGGGTTCTTGAGGTCTTTCAGGAGCTTCTCGCGTGACCCGTACTGATTGATGACGCGCGTCAGCGCGGTCCGGAGGCCGGTCAGATGGGTACCGCCGTCGCGATTGAACACGTTGTTCGTGTAGGGAAAAATCGACTCGTTGTAGGAGTCGCTCCACTGCATCGCGATCTCGATATCCACCCCGTCTTTTATCGCATGGAGGTAGATGACCCCCTCGTGAAGCGGGGTCTTCTTCTTGTTGAGTGACTCGACGAACTCGCGAATGCCTCCCTCGAACTTGTGGGTGACCTTCTTGCCGTCACCCCGTTCGTCCTCGAGCGAAACCTCGAGGCCTGCGTTGAGGAACGAGATCTCGCGCAGGCGGTTGTTCAGCACCTCGAAGCTGAAATCCGTCATGGTGAAGATGTCGGGGTCGGGCTTGAACGTGACTTTCGTACCCGTCTTGCTGCTGGTACCGATCGCCTGCAGTGGCGCCTTCGGAGCGCCGCGTTCGTACTCTTGGAACCACAGCTTGCCATCGCGGCGGATCTCCAACTTGAACCATTCGCTCACCGCGTTGACCGCGCTGACGCCGACGCCGTGCAAACCGGCGGACACCGAGTAGCTATCGCTGTTGAACTTCCCGCCCGCGTGAAGTTGGGTCATCACG
>CALJYC010000220.1 GCA_937984275.1 uncultured bacterium
TGTCCGGATCGTTGTTGTCCCTCGCAGCGTTGACGGCGGCGTAGGTCATGCCGCCACCTCCAGCGAGCCAAAGGCTCATCCAGATGTACCGCCAGCGGGTCGCCTGAGGCTTGGCGTCCTGCATTTTGTCTGTGATGTAGCGAATGCGGTACCGTACCTCGTCATCGCTGAGCTCTTCGATACAGCTAAACGCATCCTGCGCGTTGGCCGCTTTCGGAGGGGCCAGGAGGTTGAAAGCAAGCGCACACGTGAGGAGCAGCGCGACGCGTCGGATTACAAAATTCGGGTTTCGATGATGTTCAGCCACAACCTACCCCTGTTCGCCAGGTGGCCGGGATAGTACGCAAAACCTCCCCAAACTGCGATAGCGATTCGCATAATCAGCCACTTTTTTCTAAGGCGGGATTTGTCGTCCAGTGTAGGGATCCAGCCTGACTAGACGCTTTTTTGGCGCTCGACGGGGCGTGGCCGCGGGTCTGGCTGCCTCGACGGACGGGATCGGGGCGTTATGCTGGGGGCGTGGATAGCGTTCTTTTTAAGGCCCTTATTACGGTCGCCGCACTTTCGGTGCTGATCATCATACACGAAGGGGGACATTACCTGGCCGCCCGGGCATTCGGCATGCGGGTTCTGAAGTACAGCATCGGATTTGGTCCCACGCTGTTCCGCTACCAGCCCAAAGGCAGTCCCACGGTCTTCCAAGTCGCGGTGATCCCGTTCCTCGCGTACGTGCAGATTGCGGGGATGAATCCGAACGAGGAAGTCGATCCCGACGACCCCGAGCTCTACCCAAACAAGAGCCTGTTCGCACGGGTGACGACCATTGCCGCGGGGCCGATCGCCAACTACCTGACGGCGTCCGCGATCGTCTTTGGCCTCGGCGTCACCAACACCCTGCCGCCGATGCAGCCCGCCGAGCCGATGCAGGTGGGCCACGTGGTCGCGGACTCGCCGGCGGCACGAGCGGGGCTTCAAGAAGGCGACGTCATTGCAATGGCGAACGGTCGCGAGATCAATGACGTGTCCGAGCTGATCGAGGAGACCGCGCCGCGCGCAGGCGAGGCCACGGTCTACGTCATCGAGCGTGAAGGTCAGGCGCTACCGCCGATCACCATCACGCCGGCCGATCACGGCGGCCGAGGCCAAATCGGTGTAGGCGCCAAGTTGATTCCACTCTATGAGAATCTGAGCGCGTGGGACTCCGCGAAGCTGTCGATCGTGCTGCCCTATCAGATGACGATGGCGCAGCTGAACGGCCTCGCCGATATGGTTAGAAGGCGCAGCACGGAGGGCATTGGCGGCCCGGTCATGATGGGCAAGATGGTCGCAGAGGCCGCGCAGGCCGGCGCACCCGCGTTCCTTTGGATTCTGATGTTCATTTCCGTGGCGCTGGGCATGTTCAACCTGTTGCCGATGCCCGCGCTCGACGGTGGCCGGCTGATCTTCCTCGGCTACGAGGCGATCACGCGCCGCCGCGCGAACGAGCGATTCGAGATGGCCGTCCACGCGTTTGGGATCGTCTTCCTGCTCGGGGTCATGATCCTCGTCACGTATCGCGACATCTTCGGGTAGGCGCTTGCCGCCACGCGCGGACCGAGTAGCTTCACGCAATGCACCCCGATGTGATCGTAGTCGGCGGCGGCTTGATGGGTTGCAGCGTCGCCTATCGGCTTGCCAAGGATGGGGCCCGCGTGTTGGTGCTCGAACGGAGCATCCCGGGGGCTGAGGCATCTTCAGCGGCCGCGGGGATTCTCGGACCCACGGTCGAATCGTTTGGGGATGCGCTGGCACTCCAGCTCGGGCGACGAAGTCGGGAGCTTCACGCCGAGCTCGCCGAAGAGCTCGACGAGCTCTTTGGTGTCGACGTCGGCTTCCGCCGTTGTGGCGTCGTCAAGCTCGCGTTCGACGAGGAAGAGCTGGCGGAGCTCGAGGTGCAGGCCTCGAGCCTGGAGGTTCACGGTGTTCGCTGCGATCGCTGGAGCCCCGAAGACCTCAAACACGAGGAGCCGGCCGCCAATCCCGACGCCGTCGGCGCTTTGAGTATTTCGGAGGATGCCCAGGTCGAACCGAGGAAGCTGCTTTCGGCGGTGGCTCTTGGCGCGGAGCGGGAAGGCGCAACCTTCCGTAGTGGGTCCACGGTTCGCGAGGTGAAGGTCGAAGGTGGGCGCGTGCGTGGCGTGCAGCTCGTTGACGAAGTGGTGGAAGCCGAGCGAGTGGTCGTCGCGGCAGGCAGTTGGACGACGCTGATTCCTGGGCTGCCCTTCGACTCAGGCACGATCTATCCGGTGCGCGGCCAGATGATCACCACACAGACCCGTCCACCGATCTTCCGGCGCGTCGTGTTCGGCGCCGGAGGCTACGTGGTCACGCGCCCGGATGGCCGCGTGCTTTGCGGCTCGACGATGGAGCGCGTTGGTTTCGCGCGGGGAATCACGTTCGGAGGGATGGTCGACGTCATCGACAAAGCCACGCGGATCGCTCCCGCGCTCCGCTCGGCTGCAATCGAAGAACACTGGTCCAGCTTCCGCCCGGGTACACCCGACGGGCTGCCGCTGGTTGGCGAAACTCGAGTCGACGGCCTGTTTCTGGCCAGCGGGCACTATCGCAACGGGATCCTGCTAGCCCCCCTGACCGCCGAGCTCATCGCCGACGCCGTTGCGGGCAAACCTTCGTCCAGGCAGGCCCAAGCGCTTTCGCCGCATAGGTTCGAGGAGCCGGCCGGGTGACCACGGTGTCAGAGCAGAAGCTCATCGCGAACGGCTTGGCGCACCACGTCATTCGTTGGGGCGACCGGCCCATAGATGTTGTGTTTTGCCATGGCTTCCTCGATGTCGGTTGGAGCTTCGACGCCGTCGCCCGCGAGCTCGTCGCGGCGGGACACGGCGTCGCGTCGTTTGATTGGCGAGGCCACGGCCAAACCGACTGGACCGGCGCGGGCGGCTACTATCACTTCCCCGACTACGTTCTCGACCTCGACGAGCTGCTCCCACAGTTGAGCGACCAACCCGTCCATCTCGCTGGACACTCGATGGGCGGATCGGCTTGCGTGATGTACGCCGCGGCCCGCCCGGAGAAGCTGCAATCCTTGGCGCTGATCGAAGGCCTCGGCCATCCGGAGATGGGACCCAGTGACCCCGCCGCACGGTTGCGCGCTTGGCTCGATGGCGTTGCCAAAGTCCGAAGCACGACCCGACAGCCCATGAACGACGAGCGGACAGCGTTGAAGCGAATGCGCGTTCAGAATCCGGAGCTCACCGAAGAGCTCGGCTTATTTCTCGCTAGCAAGAGCACGAAGGACGAGGATGACGGAATCCAGTGGACGTTCGATCCACTGCACAAAACATGGTCGCCGCGGCCCTTTCAAGCCGACTCGTTCTGCAAGCTCCTCGAGGCCATCTCCGCCCCTACCCTCGTCGTCGCCGGTGCGCGGGGCTTCCGGTTGCAGGACGAGCAGGAGCGGATGAACAAGATCAAGCACCATCGCTTTGTCGAAATCCCAGATGTCGGCCACATGATTCACTGGTTCGAGCCGCGCGCCCTCGCCTCGGAGCTCGCCCGATTCTTCGCCGACCACAAGCCTTGACCGGGTCTTGGGCTCGTGAAACGCTGCCGGCCCATGCGACGGATTCTGCTGGTTTCCCTCCTCCTGGTCGGCGTATTTGCGGTGCAGGCGCTCGCCGAAGAAACACCTCCGAGCGCGGACGAAGTACGTCGTGCGAAGGTGTTCGCAACGGTCGGCGGTGAGACGATCACGGTCGGTGAGCTCGAGGACATGATCAATGCGCGCTCTGCGTATGCCCGCAAGCGATTCGCCGAACCGGAGGTGCTCAAGAGATTTGCCGACGACCAGGTTCGGAACGAGCTGTTCTACCGGGGCGCCGAGAAGCTCGGGTACGCGAAAGACCCCGAGGTCTCGAGGTTCCTCGATCAGACGATGATTCAGCTCTTCGTTCGCAAAGAGTTCGAAGAGACGGCGACGCTCGAGGACGTTCGCCAGGAAGACGTCGCGAAGTACTACGAAGAAAACCCCGAAGAGTTCCGTCGGCTCGAGATGCGCCGCGCCCGGCACATCCTCGTCGCGAGCCAGGAAGAGGCTGAGGCCATCCTCGACAAGCTCGAGTCGGACAAGAGCACGACGTTTCGTGCGTTGGCCAAGGAGCGAAGCCTCGATACCGAAACGAAGCTTCGTGGCGGGGACCTCCTCTACTTCACCGAAGACGGGCAGCTCGTGGGCAAAGAGGACAGCGCGCCGATCAACACCACACTCGCGATGACAGCGTTCAAGCTCGAGAGGACCGGCGACCTGAGCAAGCCGCTCGACCTCGGTGACGGGAAGTGGAGCGTGCTCGAGCTTACCGGCATTCGCCCGGAGCGAGTCCAGACGCTCGCGCAGGCCAGCGGCAGAATCCGTCGCAAGCTCTGGTCCGAGGAACGAGAACAAGCGCTCAAGAAGCTGATGGCTGACCTGCGCGCGGAGCTGAAGCCCGAGGTCTACCCGGAGCGGATGGACGCGATCGTCCTCGAGCCGACCGGCGAGCCGATCGAGCCCCCGAACCAGTAGAAAATGGGCTCGGGCCTGAGGGCTTGCCATTTCCGTGGGCTCCGGTTACTAAATGAACGTTCATTCATTCTGGGAGCCAGGGAGCTATGTCATCTACATTCCAGCCTTTTAAGGAAGAGCATCAGATCTTCCGCCAGCAAGTTCGGACGTTCGTCGAGAACGAGCTCGCACCCAACGTGGACCAGTGGGAGGAGGACAAGCTCTTTCCCAACTCGGTGTTCAAGCGAGCCGGCGAGCTGGGAATCCTCGGTGCCCACTACCCCGAAGACGTCGGCGGTGGCGGTGGCGACTTTTGGATGAGCGTGGTCAAGTCGGAGGAGCTTGCTCGCTGCGGGTCGGCCGGAGTGACGATGGGGCTCTTGGTCCAGGCGGACATGGCGACGCCGGTGATCAACGACCTCGGCTCGCGCGAGGTGAAAGACGAGTTCTTGGCGCCTGCGATTCGTGGCGACAAGGTTGCGGCGCTAGGCGTCAGTGAGCCAGGCGCAGGCTCGGACGTCGCGGGGCTTCGAACCACCGCACGCTCGGTCGGCGACGACTACGTCATCAATGGCTCGAAGACGTACATCACGAACGGCACGCGTGCAGATTTCGTCACCCTGATGGTCAAGACCGACCCCGAGGCCGGTCACAGCGGCATCTCGATCATCGTGTGCCCGACAGACGTGAAAGGCTTCAGCATCTCGAAGAAGCTCGAGAAGGCTGGCAACTGGTCGAGCGACACGGCCGAGCTGTTCTTCGAAGATGTTCGCATTCCGAAGCGCTATCTCCTCGGGCAAGAAGGAATGGGCTTCGTGTACCTCATGCAGAACTTCCAGTCCGAGCGTTTGGTCGGGTGTGTAAGCGGGCTCGCCGGCTCCAAGCTGGCGCTCGACCGTTCGGTCCAGTTCGGACGCGAGCGCGTTGCGTTCGGAAAGCCACTGATCAAGCGCGAATACTGGCAGCAGAAGTTCGTCGACCTGTACACGAAGTACGAAGCCGGCAAGGCGCTCACCTACAACGCATGCGCGGCGTACAACGAGGACAAGTTCGTGAACGAGGGCTTGCTCTCCATGGAAACCACCCGCATCGTCTCGATGGCCAAGGCCTACGTGGGCGACGTAACCGCAGAGATCATGGATCAATGCGTGCAGTTCCACGGCGGCATGGGCTACCTCGAAGATCTCTGGGTCGCCCGCGCCTGGCGAGACGCCCGCCTCTTCCGCATCGGCGGAGGAGCGACGGAAGTCATGCGATACGCGGTCGCAAAGATCATGGGCTTCTAACCGAAGCACGGCGGAACGCTAAAAAGGGGTCAGACCCCTTTTTCAAAGGGTTAATTCCGAGCGCGTTCTTCGTGAGCCGTGCGCTGGTGACTTCGTTGACTGCTGCGTTGAGTGAGATCACTCTGAGCGCATGAAGTGGCTTGTAGTCTTGTTCATTTGCGCCGTCGGCTGTGGCGATGATGCGCCGCCCACGATTCCCGGCTCGGGTACACCCATTCCGGCCAGCAACGTCGGCGGGACCGGAGGGGTGGGCGGTGCGGGTGGCTCGGGGGGTGCGGGCGGCGTGGGCGGCGGGTCCGTTGGGGCGTGCGACAACGAATCGGATCTCGACGCGATCGAAGGTGCGGGCGAGAGCTTACGCGACATCGCCCGCGACTGCGGCTCGTTCGAGTGCGCCATCTTCTTCGGGCTCGGCTTTCAGTACGAGTCTTGCGTGAACATGTGCGTCGAAGACCACGTCTCAGACCTATCGACGGACTGCGCGGCCTGCTACGGAGCCTCGGAGCGATGCAGCCACGATTCGCTATGCACATTGCGGTGTCGGAACGACACCTGCAGCCCGAACTGCCTTGAGTGCATGAGCTCGGCGGACTGCATCACGGACCTCGAGGA
>CALJYC010000221.1 GCA_937984275.1 uncultured bacterium
GAGGGCCTTGAGCTTGTGAAGCACCGGAGCGAACTTCGGTGTTTCGGCTTCCGCCGCCGTGAAGGCTTGTTCGATGCCCGCGACCATGTTGGTGCGGAATGCTCCGGGCTGAATCGTGACGACCTTGATGTCCAGGAGCGCGAGCTCGCGGCGCAGCGCGGTTGAGTAAGCCTCGATCGCGTGTTTGCTCATCGCGTAGGGGCCGTTGAATGGCGCCGCGCTCTGCCACCCTGTCTCGGAGCTGAGATTCACGATGCGACCCCGGGCCGCCTCGACCAAAGGAAGGAACGTCTTGTTGACCCGGTAGGTCCCCATCACGTTGATGTCGAGAATGCGCGCGAGTCGCTCTTCGGGGATGTCGGTCAACGAGCCGACGCCCATGATGCCCGCGAAGTTCACGATCCCGTCCAGGCGATCGGTTTGGCTCGCCACGGCGTCGTAGGCGCTTTGGATGCTCTCCTGGTCGGTCACGTCGATCACGACTGGAACGACATCTGGATCGTGCATGGAAGAGCGGAGCAAGTCCTTGCTGATATCAGCCGCGAACACCTTCCAGCCGTTTGCAACGAGGCGTTCCGTGGTTGCATGGCCGAGGCCTCCTCCAGCTCCTGTGACCAACGCTGTCTTCTTCGTCATCTGACCTCTATAAACCGCGTGCGCCTGGTTTCAATCCGTAAGAATTTCTCCCTAAAGTTCGAACATGCGCGCGAAGATCCGCTCTCGCAGCGAGTCGGGCAATACGCGCCGCATGGCCGGGAGCACCCAGACCCCCGGGCCGAGCACGTAGTTTACCTTCATGCGCTTTGCGCAGATGACGTCCCGGTACACTCGGTCGGCAAATTTTTCTGTGGTCCAAAGCGGGAAGGCGGCTTTGATCGCATCGCCCGGGTATTTGAAGTGCGCCTTGTACTGCGCGAGTAGCTCGTCGGGAAACGAGCCCCAAAGCTCCGCTTCTTGCTCCTCGGTGAGGTCCATCATCGGCGTCTCTACGCCGCCGGGCTCTACGCACGAAACTTGGATGTCGAACGGTTTCATCTCAGCTCGCAATGCCCGCGTGATCCGCTGCAACGCGGCCTTGGTCACCGGGTAAGAGCAACCCATGGGGATCGTGAGATATTGCGACACGGATCCGACGTTGATGATGCGTCCCTGCTCACTGCGACGGATGAAGGGAAGGGCTGCCTGAGCAACGCGGATCGGACCCCAGAAATTCACTTCGAACAGGGCCTTAAAACGATCGATATCGACGTTTTCCACTCCGCCACCTGCGCCCCCCGTGGTGGCTGCGTTGTTGACCAATAAGTCGAGCGAGCCTCCGCCGATCGCCCGACCGATTTCTTCAAGCGCTGACGTCACGCTTGCATCGTTCGTGACGTTGCACTGAACTGCTGTGGTCCTGTCACTGCATACAGCAAGGAGGGCGTCCGGAGGCTGGCGGTTGTAGCCCGCGAAGCATCGCCAGCCTTCGCGATCGAGCTTTTCGATCAGCGCTTTCCCAATGCCGGTCGCAGCGCCAGTGACCAACGCGGTTTGAGCGGCCATCAGTCAGTTCACGCCGCGCGCCTGGTCGCCCCAGAACTGCTTGCGCAGCGCCTTCTTGTCCGGCTTGCCGAGCGCGGAAAGCGGAATCGAGGCCACAAAGTCCACGGACTTCGGCGACTGGACCGCACCCTTTGCCTCTTTGACCGCTGCTTTGAGCTCCGCCGCAAGATCGTCGTTGCCTTCGTGACCCGGCCGGAGGATGACGACGGCCTTGACTGCCTCACCCCAGCGCTCATCTGGAACGCCCACGACTGCAACCTGAGCCACGGCGGGGTGCGCGGAGATCACGTCTTCGATCTCGCGCGGGAACACGTTGAACCCGCCGGTGACGATCATGTCTTTCTTGCGATCGACGATGTGGAGGAAGCCTTCGTCATCGTAGCGACCGACGTCGCCCGTATGCAGCCAGCCCCCTGCGAATGCCGCCTCGGTCTGCTCGGGCAGGCCATTGTAGCCCTCCATCACCAGCGGAGCGCGCACGCAGATTTCGCCGGCTTCTCCTTCGGGAACGGGCTGGTTGTCGTCGCCGAGCAAGGCTAAGCGCACCCAGGGGCTCGGGCGTCCACAAGACGCAAAGCGCTCCGGCTTCGAAAGGTCGTGGTCCGCCTTCTTCAGATGCGTCAACGCCATGGGTGCCTCCGACTGACCGAAGCACTGGAAGAAGATCTGCCCCCATTTCTCCACACCTTCCTTGAGGCGCGTCGGGCTCATCGGTGACGCGCCGTAGAAGAGGGTTTCGAGACTGGAAAGGTCAGCGGTAGCTGCCCGTGGATGATCGAGTAGCGGGTAGATCATCACTGGCACCAGGAACGTAGAGGTGATCTTGTGCTTCTCGATTGCGTCGAAAAACAGATCCGGAGTGAAGCCCTGCAGGGCCACGAACGCCCCGCCACTTTGCAACGTCGGGACGACGAACGCCGCGGCCGCGTGTGAAAGCGGCGTTGCGATCAAGAATCGAACTTCTTCAGGCCACTCCCATTCGGCCATCTGAACCATCGTCATATACGCCGCCGCGCGGTAGGGCTGACGCACCCCCTTTGGCCGCCCGGTCGTGCCGCCGGTGTAGACGATCGTATTGAGATCGTTGGCCCCGATGTCCGGTGCCACCAGTGGCTTGGGGTCGAAAGTCGCGGCGAGCGCGTTCCAGTCTTCGCCAACTTGGCTGGGACCTAACGCGAGAAGGTGCTTCAGCCCCGGTACGCGCTCCTTGAGCTCCGCGGCCCGCGCCTCGAAGATCGTCGGGTCGTAGATCAGGGTTTCGACCTGCGCGTCCTCGAGCACATACGCCTGATCATCCGCCGAACCGAGCGGGTGGAGCGGCGTGTTGCACGCTCCGACCAGCATGTTTGCACAGAGGCTGTACAGAACTTCCGGACGGTTCGCCGACAGGATCGCGGTGCGCGACCCTTTCTCGATCCCTTTTGCCTCGAGCGCCTGTGCGAATCGGCTCGCATGCGCCCGAACCTCTGCGTAGGTGATCGTCGCGTCCCCGAGAAACAAGAAGGGGCGGTTGTCGTACCGATTGAGCCCATCGATGATCAGATGGGGCAGCAAGGGCATGTCGAAAAGTCGTTCGTTCGTCATTGCGAGGTCCTTTGTACTCGATCTTCGTTTCTCGTGTCCCCGGGTGTGAAACGCCGGAGGAGGAAGTCCCTGACGGACTCTGTAAATGCGTCGTTTCGGTCGCCTGCAACCATGTGATGGGCGTCCGCCAGGTCCACGTACTCGGCGTGGGGCACCATCTCGAGAAATTCGGCAGCGGTTTCCGTCGAGACCAAGTCGCTCAAGCGGCCTCGAATCAGCAGCGTGGGAATGTCGAGGTTGCGGACCTCTTTGAGTCGCTCTTTGAGCTCGCGATCGTCATCCTCGGTGTACTGGTTGGGCTCCCAGGTCTTCAGCATCTTGGGGTCCCAATGCCAGTAGTAGCGCCCGTCCTCCATGCGGCGCAGATTCTTTGCCAGCCCCGAGAGGTCCTTCGGTCGTTTCCTGTGGGGCAGGTACTGCGCGATCGAATCCGCGACCTCGTCCAGCGAGGCGAAGCCAGAGGTGCCCCCCCGCATGAAACCGAGGATCCGGTCCACGCCATCGGTTTCGAGGCGAGGAGTGACGTCCACCAGAATCACTCCTTTCGCGACCGACTCGACTTGTGCCGTTTCCGCAAGGAGCGAAGCAATGCCGCCGAGGGATGCGCCGACGAGGATCGGCTTCCGGTCGAGCTGCGCGATGACGTGCTGCAGATCCTCGACGAAGTGGAAGACTCGGTACTCGCCTTCGCCTGCCCAACTACTCTCGCCGTGGCCGCGGTGGTCCATGGAGATTGTGTAGAACCCGTGTTCCGCTAGCGATTCGGCGGTGTTGCCCCAAGCGTGTCGTGTTTGCCCCCCGCCGTGGAGGAACAGCACCGGTTGGTGGCTCGGGTCTCCGTGCACATCGGCGGCGATCGACATGCCGTTCGGGAGGTCGAAGCGGATTGAGGGGGCAGGGGGGGCGAACGAGTTCGTCATCATCATCTCAGGAAACAGGTTCTACGTTGGGCCAGGCGCAGATGGGGTGCGCATCGGTCATCATGTCAACGACGCGATGGGCGATGCAGCCAGGCAGCTTTGGCGAAAACGATTGAACGCCCGAAGTGAGGAACAGCAGGATCGCGGGTGTCACCATTCCAAGGAGCATCATCCGCGCGAAAACGATTCGAGACTCCGACACACCACCGGTGACTTCACGGAGCCTCACCTGAATGATCTCCTGAGAGCGTGCGAGCGTTGCGTCCACGATGTCCTTCGGAACGTTCTGACGTGGTCCGAACATGATCCCGAGTAAGAACTTCGCGGTCGTCGGCCGTTTGGTCATGTTCGTCAACACGAATTTCACGAAGCGTTGACAGACTTCGAATGGGGTCTTCGCCAGCCCCAAGTCGGCCTCGAGGTCATCGCAATAAGCCGTATGCCGATCGTCGATCAGCTCGATCAGTAGGTTCTCTTTGTTCCCGAAGAAGTGATAGAGACTCGGCGCCGAGGTGTCCGCGTCGCCGACGATGTCGCGCACGCTGGTGGCGGCAAAACCACGCTCGGCAAACAAGCGCTCCGCGGTCTCGAGGATGACCTCCCGCGTGCCCGAATTACGCTGCGCTGGTTCGGTTCGAGACATCAGGAGCCCTGGAAAACCGGCTTCCGCTTCTCCATGAAGGCCGTCGGACCCTCGATCGCGTCCTTGGTCTTGAACACCGGTTGCCCGATCTGCAGAGAACGGGCGAGCGCATCTTTTGCGGGCACGCCGTCGTTCTCGATGAGAGACTGCTTGACCGCACGGACGGCGACCGGGCCGTTGGCCGCGACGCGCTCGCCGATCTCGATAGCCTTGTCGAGCGCCTGCCCGGTCGGCACGACGTGACCAATCAATCCGTAGTGCAACGCCTCTTCGGCCGAGAGCCGCCGGCCCGCGAGCAACATCTCCGCAGCGATCGTGTAGGGGATCTGCCGTCGAAGCCGCACGCTCGAGCCACCCAACGGGAACAAGCCGAGTTGCACCTCGGTTACACCAAACACCGCGCCTTCACCGGCGATTCGAATGTCGGTGCCTTGCAGGATCTCCGTGCCTCCAGCCAGCGCGTAGCCTTCGACCGCTGCGATCAAAGGTTTCTTCGTCAGGTAGTGACGAAGCAGCGCCTTCCAATGGATGTCCGTATCCTCTTTCATACGGTTCAGCCACTGGTCGTCGGAGTCCCACTTGCCGGACTTCATCGAGCCGAGGTCGCTGCCTGCACAGAACACACCGCCGGTACCGGT
>CALJYC010000222.1 GCA_937984275.1 uncultured bacterium
TTTCGCGGCACTTCTTGGTGGCGTCTCCGATCGCTACCGGTCTCTGCATGGCCTCATCGTAGGAGATCAGCGCGGCCTGAGTGCTGCCTACGGTAGGCTGGCTGGCCGATTGGCCCCCGCCATTGCACCCCGCAAGCGCTAGCACCGCACACCCAAGAACGAACGAGACCAATCGCATGAGCTCAAGATAGCGGCTGGGAGGGTCAACCACCAAACCATCCGATTAGCGCTCGAAGGACTCGAAGTTCTCCTCACAGAACGCATGGGCTTCCGGAGTGTCTACGTCGATCCAGGACTCGCCGGTCACATCGCATGCCCACATCCTCTTCTGGCTGGCGAGCTTCATTACACCTTCGGAGAGGGAGCATCCGTTTTCTGTTTCGGCTTGCTCGAGTGCATCGATCAAAGCGGGACTGATACGAAACACACCGGTGTCCAGGCAATCGAACTCGCCAAGCTCCTTGCCAATGCGCACGATTTTTGAATCGCGGGTTTGGACCTTCGTGGCGTCAGGCAGATCAAAGCAGCCGGCAATGTTCGTATCCACGGCCAATACGGCATCCTCTTCCGGGGCATCAAAGGCGATGAGACGTTCCCCTAGACCGACGGTCCAAAGGTGGTCGCTCATCACCAGGAGCGTCGGCTTCGTTACGAAGGAAGCCGCTTTGAGCAGCGAGGTGCCATTGGGCTTGTCGTACTCGTCGTTCTGGAAAAACCGAACGCCCTTCTCTCCGCTTAGAGCTTCCCGCATCACGTCGGCTCGATAGCCAACGATGATGCCTATTTCGCGAATCCCAATTCGGCGCAACCGATCGAGAATATGAAGAACGATTGGGCGCCCAGCGACCGGCAAGAGAGGCTTCGGCATGTCTCCACCGGCAACCAAACGAGATCCGTAGCCAGCCGCCAAAACAATTGCCTGCGTCGTCTTCATCTTCGTATCGTCCCGTCGCATAGAATAGATTCGCAATGCTGCTGTAATTCGTCGAAAGCGCGGGTCGGGTCGTTTGGCGTCATCGCGATCGACGGCTGAGCAAAATCATGACTGCAGGCATAGTCAACACTGCGGCCATCAAACAAGTGACCTCACTGATTGCCATGGCGAGACCAAATGAGTTCATGGCTTGGTTCGCACTCACGTAGAGCGATGTGTATCCGACTATCGTGGTCAACGAGCATAGGACCACAGCGCCGCCAGAGAGGCGCACGGCCGACAGGATGGGCTGTTTGTTCCCGGCTTGCTCTTCGAGGCGGAAGCGCCTCATCACGTTGATCGAATAATCCACGCCGTTCCCGAATGTGATCGGAAACGCGACGAAGTTCAGGAAGTTCAGCTTCATGCCGAGGGCGGCCATGGTGCCTGCCATCCAGACAATGCCCATGAGCAGCGCCATGATCGAAAGCAGGCTGTCGCGACGGCGACGAAAGGAGAGCAACACGAGCACTACGGTTGCGAAGAAAGCCGCGCCGATCGCCTTCGGCATATCCTCATACACAGCGCTGATCATGTCAGCGAAGACCGGCGCCCGACCAGCGAGAGGAGGCCGAGACCCATCGGACATGCGAAGCGTCCGAAGCGCGTCAGCCCAGCGAACCAGGTACCGCCCGTCCCAGGTCGAAAACTCATCGGATTCCTGGACGATCATGATTCGCCCGCGCGTGCCGTCTTTTTCTGCAAAACGGAGCGCCACTTCATCGGGAAGATCGCCGAGGGTGGGTACCGCGATTGTCTCCGGCGGAATGTTGTCATCGATCCTTCGGAGACTCTCTTCATCTTCGACATGTTCGCGCATATCGAGGGAGAGCTCGCGGATCTCTTCCAGCAGCGGAAGTTTCTCGGGGGCGTCCTGAGGCAGGAACTCGAGCACCGAATGGTGTCCGCCGTGGATTGAGGAGGGCATCGCGTCGAGCTGTTCTTCAATGACCGGAATGTCATCGACGCTGTCGAGCAATACGGCAATCCCCCGCCCTTGCTCGTGAGAGGCCAGAATGTCGTTCACGCGCCACTGCACGAGGCGCGCCTCGGAGTGGCCCTCCTCGCGAACAGATCGAAGGTTGCGGAAATCGTATTCAAAAGGATCTTGGATGATCGTGTAGGTGACCAGGACAGCGGAAAGAAGCGAGAGCACGACGGAAACCGCCACGACGCCCCTTGGCACTCGTCTGGCAACAGCAGCGAACATGTCGGCGTAGTTTCCTCCTCGTCGCTTCCCTTTCTTTTCTAACGGAAACGGACGGACGCGCTCGTAAGCGGCTACCGCTGAAGGCAACACCGTAAGTGCCGACACCCAGCAAAGAACCATGCCGACGCCCCCAATGATGCCGAAGTCCCGAAAGCCACGGAAATCGGTGATCATGAGCGAGCCGTAAGCAAGGGCCGCCGCACCCGAGGCGATCATCGTGGCAAGCCAAGTATTCTGGTGTGCTTTGAGGATGGCGTCATGCACGCCGGAGCCCCGGCGCCGCTCTTCGAAGTATCGTGAAAGCCAAATGATGTTGGGGTTCACCCCGTTCCCAATGATGATGCTTCCCAAGAATGCGGTGGACGCGTTGAGTGAGTCCACCGCGATGTCTGCGACGGCGAAGGACGCGAGCACGGGCGGCACGAGCCCAGCGCCCAACAAGACGACAGCCCGTGGACGCCCAAAGAACAGGACGATGAGCAGGAGCACGATTGTCACGGTTAGTGTCGTCGCCAAGACGAGCTCGCGCGCGATCGCCTGCTGCTCTTCCTCGGCGATGATGACGTCGCCGGACAAGGTCACTCTGAGATCTGGCGCGTACGACATTGGGTCGAGCGTGTCGATTGCGGCCTGTACACGGTCGATGATGCGCCCCGCCGCATTGGCATCGCTTCCGATCTCAGAGCGAATGAACATCGCGATCAGGTCGCCGTCCTCGTGTTGGTAGTAGCCCTCCGGGAACTTCTCGGCTTTTTCCTCTCCGCGTTCGGTTTCGGCCTCGAGCTCGTCCAAGAGATCTTCCACGCTTTCCCGTTCGTCGTCCTCCTCGAAATCGATCCAAAGCGGGTTGTTCTTGAGCCGTTCCCGATCGTGGCGTTCATCCAAGGCGTCCAGCAGGCGCTCCAAAAGGTCGAGCGACGCGTAAAGGTGCTTGTGCTCCCGGACGAACTCATCGTAAGCGCCGACGTTCCAATCTATGACACCAACCTCGTCAGGTGGAAGCTCTTCGAGCAGCTTCACGAGGTCCTCGATGAAACGCCGCATCGCATCAACGTCCTTCGAAGGTGACTGCACCGCGACCGTGAGCGCCGAGAGGCCCCGAACGCGATCGCGCACTTCCTCGAGGTCCTGGACGCTCGGACTGCTCTCCGGAAGCAACGCGATGAAACGGCTGTCGAGACCGAGGTTTCGAACGAAGAACAACGAGACGATGGAAATCACCACCGCCAGCAGCAGGATTACGAACGGCCGACGTGTTTGAAAGTCGGCCAGCTTCTCCAGAAATCCCGTCATTGTGACCCGAAGGCGCGCGGAGCATACGGGACTCTGCGCAGAGTCGCCAACCCGCCCACGAGAAACCGGAAGAGACGGACTTCTCTGGTGGTAGACACGAACGCGCGTGTTGGGCTGCGACCCGTCGTGACTAGATCCTGGACAAACCTGACTCGGCACATTCGTGGCCGCATTGGCAGCGGGCGCGCGTTCAACTCTCTAGTGTACTGGCAAGAACGCTATGCCGAGGGCGGAACATCGGGGGCAGGCTCTTACGGCCGATTGGCGCTGTTCAAGGCAGAAGTCATCCGCTGACTCTGCTCGTTAGCTTGCAGGGTCAGTGCCTTTTTGATCGCCAAGCCGTTTCACCGCACGACCGAGCAACAGCTGGGCGAGTGAGTAGATCGCCAGGGTAGCGGTTGCGATGATGGCGATGCGCCCCCACAGGGGAGTGGCCGTCGATAGAAGCGACTGTAGCCTGAGCCCCAACGCGGCCGTCACGAGAGCGCTCAACAGAGGCGAAACGAGCTGAAGCCAGTACTCCCTGGACCGTAGGTGGAATCGAGTGGTGCCTACCCAGGCAGCCACCGGTAGCAAGATGGGATAAACGCCGAGCCAACCGATCGCCATCGCGACCGCTGCACGATCGGTTCCGATCATGACCAAGGCAGCGGTGAGACATACCCCGAGTACCATCAGGGAAAACATCCCAAGGCGGAAGGTCAAATGGGGAGCCCCAGCTGCAGTGAACATGTCCGGGAAGACCTGGTAGAGCGCACGTAACGCAGCTGCCGCGGCGAGCAGTTGGGCGGGCACTGCCGCCGCGGCATATTCACCGTGTTGAAAGATCGCTGTGATGTCGACGGCAGTCGCGACGACCACTGCGCACACCGCGCCCATGACGATTGCGAGCTTGCCTGATGCGTCGACGAAGATCTCCGCTCTTCTGCGGCCACGAAGCCGCGCCATGACTGGCAGAGCTGTTCGGTTGAGCACGCTGCCGACAGCGATTGCCGGCTGCATAGCGATCTCGAAGGCGACACGATAAACGCCTACTACCCCTGGCCCCGAGAGCCCGCCGAGTATGAGATAGTCGATGTTCTGATACAGCTCCCGGGTAAGCCAGTCGCCAGTGACGTATCTACCAAATCGAAGCAAGTCGCCGATCTCTTTCACTCGCATCGTGGCTCGCGGCCAAAACGGATGAACGATCATCGCCACCAGCCAAACGAAGAAGCCGTAGAGCGCGTAGGCGATGAGAAGTGACCAAGCGCCAAACCCGGTAGCGGCGAGCACGACTCGGGCGATCGCGGACAAGATCGTTGCGCCCGAATACACACCCGCAATCGATGCGAATTGAAGCTTCCGATTCATCAGTTGAAGCGGGATTTCGCCCCATACCAAGAAGAGCATCTTCAGCGCACTTGGAATCAGGTAGAGCCCAAGCTGCGGCTCATTCAGTAGGGAGCCGACATAGGGTCCAGTTCCCACTGCCAAGGCGCCCAGGCCCAGCGTCGTGAGTGTCATCATCCACCACGAGGTGTCGAGCTGGATGCGAGTCACATCCTTCGCCTGAAGGATCGCTACGCCGAGCCCGAGGCGGCAAACCGCCTCCAGGACCATTCCGATCGCCCATGCAATCGTAGCTCCGCCCATCTCCTCTTTGCTGAGGAAGAAAAGCACCGCTATCGTCGAAGCCAGGTCCGCCACACGACCGATTGCCGCCGCGGACCCCAGCCAGATGAGACCCCGATTGAGCTGGTGTTGGGCTTCGGTCATTCCCCGCGATTATCGGTAAATCCACTTACCGGTCGAGATACCGGTGGCGAGCCATTTGATGCTGTCCCGCGCACATGCAGAGGCCGACCATGGTCCCTTCTCAAGTGTGGCAGGATCCTTTGCCAAGCGTTCCTCGACGAAGGCGTCGATCTTTGCGGCTCGGCTATCCCAGGTGAGCCCTGCTGCTTGTTCTCGACAAGCGCGTCCCAATCGCTCGAGCCGATGCGTGTCACCCAGAAGGAGCCTGAGCTGGTGCTCGGCCTCCGCTGTGTCGCCTACTGAAACCAACCACGCATTGCGATCGTGCTCGAGAATCTCCGCTGTGTCGGGATTGGCTCCCGCGAAAATCGCGCGCCCAGCTGCGAGGTACAAGAAGAGCTTGAGTGGCAAGACGGTATTGCCCACTTGCTGGAGCGGGATGGTTGACGGAGGGATCGTAAGGACGTCGGACGCGTAAAGATACGGAGAGATCGATGAAGACGTTTGCCAGGGTACAATGCATACGTTGTCCTTGGCTTCTGCTTCGGTTTCGATCGGTCCGCGCCCGGTCGACCCCACGAGAACGAACAGCACGTCCGGCATCCGGCCTGCCAGCTCTAGAATCACGTCGAGCCCCTTCTTGTCGTTGACGCGGCCGGCGTAGGTGACGATTCGTTGTTGCCGAGGGAGATCGAGAAGCGCACGCGCTTCTTGCTTCGACAGGACGGGGTCCATTCTGTGCGGGTCGAAACCGTTGTGGACGACTCGAAGCTTCGCCTCAGGAACCCCGAGCCTGCGATAGGAGTGGTAGGCAAAGGCGGAGTGCACGACCAAACCCAAGAACCTGGGGTGCGTCATGAACTGCCGAAATACCGGTTGCAGCGGGGGGAACTGATCGCCCCACGGGCGGTAGTGATCCATGAGCACGCGCTGGCCGCGCTGCAACGCACGCATCACAACGATCGGGTTTCGCGCGTAAATGAAGTCCGCGTCGGCAAATGCGGGATGCTCGGGGAGGCGCATCGCATGATAGGCGTGTTGGAGTGCGATGTTCTTGGTGAAGCTCCGCACGGGCGTGATTCGTAACGGCGTCTCAATCCCGTAGTAGTCGAGCACCTCGCGTTCGAAGTCCACAGAGACGTCAGGTGGCGCGGGAACGGAGACGATCGCCTCGTGCCCGCGTCCGGCAAGCGCACCGGCCGTGTTGAGAACAACCTCTGCATCCGCCTGACTTGCTGGCAGAAGGTTCTCGTAACTAAAAAGGATACGCCTCGGCACGGCGGGGGATCTACCACGCGAAAGCGTCTTCGTAGGGCGGATCCCTTGGCTGAGCGTGTGTCGCCGGTGCTTCCCGTGTGAGATTGCGATCGATCTCGCAGAAATGGCGTAATTCTTGCGTCCTCCGCGCGTATGCGCGCGCTGGACGGCTCGGCCGATGCCCTGGTCGCGGTCTTCACCGTCGTCCCAGCCTTCTACCATATCTAGGTAACCTACGATAATCCTTACCATCTCGCCCTGATGGTCCCCGCTCTGGGGCTCGCGATAGTGCACCTGGCGGTCTACGATTTCTACAAGGAGTCGTATCTGCGCGGGGCCCGGCCGGACCAGGGGGGCGAAGGCCATGATGCCGACGCTTGGCGCCTGAGCCAGCTCCTTCAGAGCGATGACCAAACGGCTGAAATCTATAGGGATGAGAACGTTTGGCCCATGCGGCTTTGGGCGCTCGTATCATTGGCACCGCACACCCCGTCACCACGTGACAGTGTTGCAACACAACCATGAATGAGGTTCACGGTCGTGAAGCATCCGCTAGCCTGCGCCTACCGCCCGATCGGTTAATCGTAGTACTCTCGGCCGAGGTGGGTAATCAGCTCTTCGCCCTTCATCCAGCGCAACGTGTTTTTGAGCTTCCCGAGCTGAACAAAAAGATTGTTCTCGGGGTACAGGCCTTCGGGCGTGATCGGGCTCTTGTAATAGAACGAGAGCCACTCCTGAATGCCACTGAGCCCTGCTCGATGCGAGAGATCCATGAAGAGTGCCAGGTCTAGAACCAGCGGCGCGGCCAGAATCGAATCGCGGCAAAGGAAATCGAGCTTGATCTGCATCGGGTAGCCGAGCCAACCGAAGATGTCGACGTTGTCCCAGCCCTCTTTCTGGTCTCCGCGCGGGGGATAATAGTTGATCCGCACCTTGTGGTACATGTCGCCATAGAGCTCAGGGTGCAGCTCCGGCTGCAGAATGGTGTCGAGCACACCGAGCTTGCTGACTTCCTTCGACTTGAAGCTCTCCGGGTCGTCTAGGACCTCGCCGTCGCGGTTGCCCAGGATGTTGGTGGAGAACCATCCCTGAATCCCAAGCATTCGCGCTCCGAGGCCGGGGGCAAGGATGGTCTTCATCAGCGTCTGTCCCGTCTTGAAATCCTTGCCGGAGACGGGTGTCTGCATTTCGCGCGAAAGCTCCAACATGGCGGGAACGTCCCCCGCGGTGAGATGTGGCGCCCCGTTCGCATAGCTCACCTCCTCACGCAGGCAGGCATAGGCGTACACCTGGGATGGGCTGATCGCCGGATCGGAACGACGCAAGCCCTCCTCGAACTTGCTCAAGGAGGAGTGAGCCTCCGTCGGTTCCCGGTATACCTCCGTCGAGCCACACCAGACGGCGACGCAGCGATCCAGACCGTTTTCCTTCTTGAATTGTCTGATGTCCTCGCGAACCGCTTCGGCGAGCTCCATTTTGTCTTCGCTAGGCTTGACGTTCTCGCCGCGGAGGCGCTTTACAAACTCGGGAAAGAACACCGATTCCATCGGCTTGATCGCCGAGAGCTCGTCCTTGACGGCATTCAGGTGCTTGGCCGAGAGGACGTCTGCAGTGAGCGCCGCCTCATACGCATTGTCACG
Organism: uncultured bacterium; assembly: GCA_937984275.1. GTDB lineage: Bacteria > Myxococcota_A > Polyangia > Polyangiales > Houyiibacteriaceae > SG8-38. The sequence continues at coordinate 8,111 of CALJYC010000222.1, forward strand.
GAAGAGGTCCCATCCTCCGAAGACCAAGTCGTTCATGTCGGCGAGCGGCACGAAATCGCGAATCAAAGGCGTGCGCTCATCGGTTCGTTTTCCGAGTCGGACCGTGCCCATCTGCGTCAATGAGCCGACGGGTTGGGCCAACCCCTGCCGCGCCAAAAGAGAGCCCGCCATGAAAGTCGTGCCTACCGCGCCCATTCCAGGCAAGAGCACGCCGAGCTTCCCTGCGGCCGGTTTGAGTTTTGGTTTCGTCATCGTCATCCAACCTATGCCCGACTTGAACAACTGATTCAAGAAGCGGGTGTCTCATCCGCCGCACGTGGTAGCGTGGCGACGTTCGATGACGATACCAAAGGGCCCTCGAGAAGGGGGGGGGGAATCCGTGAGCTCGTGCTGGACGAGAAACTCAACGCTCATTGCCCAGATACGACGTTGGGCGCCCAAACCTCACTTGCTTCGATAGTCGAGGCCAACTACCTTCGCGCCCGTGTTTGGAAGAACCGCCCTCACCGGTGCAGCGGCGCTTGTGTTGTCTGTGCTTGCGACTGGTGCGTGCAGCAAGAGCCAGACCAAAACCACCATACCGGCCACCTGGCGAAATCCAGAGTTCACCGGCGACCCCTTCAGCAAGATCTTCGTCGTTGGCGTGGGCAGGAATGGCGTCTATCGGCGGCTCTACGAGGACAACATGGTCCGAGCACTCGAGGGACATGGGGCAACGGCTGAGGCCAGTTGGGTCGTGTTCCCCGAGAACGACAAGCTCGATGCGGCGAAGGTAGTCCGGGCGGTCAACCAAGGGAACTTCGATGCGGTTGTCATCACACGCCTGCTCAGCGTGGACGAAGAGCTGGAGTATGTGCCCGGGAAGCCTCCAACGTCGAGCGATCTCTACATGGCCGGCTACGACAAAGCATACGCAGTCAACAGCGATCCCGGGTACTACGCGACAAGCACCAGATACAGTGTGGAGACGGCGCTCTACTCGGCGCGCGACGGGATGGTCGTATGGCTCGTGCGCTCCGAGACGGTCAACCCCGACTCCGTCGAGGAGGTCATCCACTCGGTGAGCTCCAGCGTCGCGAAGAAGATGAAGGCAGACGGCCTCATCCATTAGCACCACTTCGCGAAACTGTGTCTGGCCTAGGCGCCGAGCACAGCGGCCAGCTCACCGATGTCGGGCGGGGTCAGCTCTGGCAAGTCGTGGGGGACCGTCCACACGACGCCGGGACGGGTGACGAAGGCGCCGGGGATTCCAACAGCACGCGCGCCGATGATGTCCCAGTCGTGCGCAGCAACCATGAGCGCTTGCCCGGGGTCGACCGCCGCTCGTTCCAGTGCCACCCGGTACGGCGCAGGGTCCGGCTTGAAGCGGCCTGCTTCCTCGACACTCACCACCATCTCGAAGCGGTCGATGATGCCAGCGTTGGTGAGCTGTGCGGGAATCCCGATAGCTGAGCCATTGGAGAGTGCGATCAAGCGAAAGCCGGCGTTCGCGAGACGCTCGAGACCGGCTGACACATCGGGGTGCGGAGGCAGCGAACGGAAACCGGCGACCAGCTCCTCTGCCCTGCCCTCGCTGAGCTCGACGCCCTGACGCTCCGATACGGCGCGCAACGCCTCGACGCCAATGGTCTCAAAGGAGCGGAAGCTATCGGTAGCGTTGGCAACGAGGCTGCCGTGAAGGAGTCGGAAGAACCACTCGGCGAGACGCTCACCGCCACCGAGCGCGGCAGCCAGCACCGACCGCAATTCGGTGAGGTCGAGCAGGGTCTCGTTGACGTCGAAGATCAGGAGGTGCGGCCGAGACATGGGGCGATGATAACCCAGGCCGGCGCTATTCAACGTGTATCTTTTGTGTCTACTATCCCCCGGCTACCGATCAAACCGGAGGGATTGAACAATGATCTTCATCACCACCTACACATTGAAACCCAACATCACCAAAGCAGAGACCAAAGAACTGATGGGCGTATTTGCCACAGTCGGCAACACGCCCGGAACTCAGGCCCACTATGTGAACGCCGACGGCGGCGGTGGCATCGTGATCGCCGAGAGCGATGATCCGGCCGAGGGATACGCGAACCTCCTCAACTACACCCAGTGGATGGAGTTCGAAACCAAGGTCATGCTGAAAGTCGAAGACGCCATTCCGCTCATCGGCGCCTACCTGGGCTGACGCACGTTGAGCCCAAGCGATGCAGCTCGACACGCCCGAACAGAAGGCGTGCATCTTCGGATGCGCGCTTTTCGTTCTTGGAGCGTCGCACGAGGTTCTCGTATGCAAGCGCGCACAAAGCATGCTTGCGCGCACCCGCTGCGCCCTCACGCCCCAGACGCAAAACCTGCGCCGGAGTAGCCAGAGATTCCCCTGCAATATCGGGCTTACCGCCTGGCACGCCTAATGCACCTAGGTGCACTCACCAGACCGGGGAGGTGTCGTGAGGCTTGTTGCAGCGATGGTGCTTGCAGGGTTGGTAGCTTGGCCTCTGAGTGCGAGCGCACAGACCGCTGAAGAGGGTGCGACGTCTGAGCCAGCATCGGAAGAGCCGGCGCTGCAGCTGAAGTTGGACGAAGCTGGTGTGGAGGTCGAACCAACCCCGGCACGAACATTTGGCGGGTACACGCTCGAGGAGTTGGAGCTTCGTAAGCGGCGAGCAGGGCTCGCGCTTATTGCGCCCGCTGTCGTGACCGCTGCTGGCATAGTGCTCTTCGTGTACGGAACGAGTGGTGACTGCTACGACGACCAGGCAGACGATTGGGATTACAGAGACGGATGCAGACGGCCCCGCGATGCCGGTATGGTTTTGACGATCAGCGGCGGCGTCGGGATGATTGTCGGTAGCGTGCTGTATGGGGTCCGCGCAAAAGAGTTCCGCCGAGCGGCCAAGGATTACACCCCTTTAGAGGAGGCGGACCTTCGTGTGAGGGGAGCGAAGATCGGGCTTGGCATATCCGTTCCAACCATCTTGCTCGCTCCGATGGCTGTATTAGCGGCCTCGCCTGTCTGCGTTTATTCTTCTCCGGACCAGCCGTGCCCTGAAGGGTCCCCAGGGCTTGCCGCTACCTTTGCTGTGATGGCGGCAGGCGGCTTAGCGGGAACCATTGCCTCGGGCATTCTGCTCCGCAGGGGCAAGCAAGACCGGGACCGGCTGAGGCAAGCGCACTACGGAACACCACGCCGAGTCCAATGGAACCCTGCTCAATCGCGACTTGTGTTCTGAGCGGGGTGCGACGTGGGAGCGTTTGAGGTGCGGCCGTAGTCCCGACATTGCTTGCCCATGTTCGTACAACGCAAAGTTGCGCGCACCCGCTGCGCCGCTGCGCCCGAAACGCAAAACCTGCGCGCCGTGGCCTGAAATTCCCCTGCAAATCCGGGCTTACGAGCT
>CALJYC010000223.1 GCA_937984275.1 uncultured bacterium
GGCCACATGAAGCCGGACACCATCTGGCCGCGCACCGGCGTCGGCGGCGAGGTCAGCGGAACGAATAGTGGGGCCACTCGGTAGCCGTGCTCGCCAAGCCAATCCCAGACCCGCTTCACACGAACGTCGCCGCCGTCTGCCAAACGCAGTCGGGTCTCGCCTGGAACACGATTCCGAAACCCGTACAGCCCGAGCTCGCCCGCGTCGCGTCCCGACACCATGCATGCCCATGCCGGCACCGTGATCGGCGGCTCCGAGCTGCGAAGGGGTCCCCAGGTGCCGCGCTCCATCAAGGCCGAAAGGTTCGGCATCGCATCGCGGTATCGATCGAACACCAGTCGAGGTGCCGCGCAGTCGAGCCCGATCACCATGATGCGGCGCCTAGCCATGCGTCTTGTCTCTTTTATTTGGGGTCGACGATGTCGGCGGCTTCGTAGATGGTTCGCTCGAGGTGGTTGAGGTCAAAAGGCTTTTCAATTCGGAGGTTTGGGACGCTTTGGAGGAAGTCGCGGGCGCGTTGGGTGAAGGCGCCTCCGGTCATGAAGACAATCCGTTCGTTCACCGGCGTCGCCCGCTGGAGGGCGGCTCGGTAGACGTCCATGCCTGTCATTTCCGGCATGATCAGATCGCATAGGATCACGTCGTACGCGTTCTGCCCCATCAACGCGACCGCCTCCCGTCCGTCGTGGGTCGTCGTCACGTCATGATCGACGAGCGCTTTTTGAATGAGCCGCGCAATGACCGGCTCGTCGTCGACCACCAAGACCGACAGCTTGCCTCTTGCCGCGCGACGGATCGCGCTCATCGACGGAGGCGGGACAGTCAACGGGCGCTGCGCGCGCGCGGCCCTCGGAAGCACGACTCGAGCCACGGTGCCCTGCCCAGGGTGACTTTGGATTTCGATCGTGCCTTCGAGTGAGTGCACGATGCGGCGACAGATCGAAAGCCCTAGACCGGTTCCGCGCCCTGCCGGCTTCGTCGTCACGAAAGGGTCGAAGATACGCCGCAGGAGCTGCGAGGAAATCCCAGGACCGGTGTCCTGTACCTCGACGCACACGCGATCCTTATCCGTGCTCCGCGCTCGGATGGTGATCGTGTTCTGCATTCGGTCCCCCGGGTCGATCGCCTGCGCTGCGTTGACGATCAGATTCAGGAACACTTGACTGACACGTGTGCGCGACCCACGAATGTACAGGCTGCCTTCCTCGTACTCCCGCACCACCGTGGCGCGATGTTGCATCTCAGGCTGCGCCATTCGGATTACGGAATCGAGCACCTGCTTCAGGTTGACCGTCTCGACCTCGGGGCCATCCCCGCCGTGCGATAACGAAGTGATTTCATTGGCAATTACGCGGATTCGCTCTGCGCCTTCGTACGCCTCATGGACCAACTCGGCCGCCTCGCTCGATGACGCCTCGCCCGAATCCTGAAGCGAACGCAGGTGGTTCCAAACAAACGTAAGCGGATTCTTGATCTCGTGAATGATGCTCGCGGTCAACGTGCCGATGGCGGACATCCGCTCCGCTAACAACAGCCGTTGTTGAAGCTCATGCTCCGCAGTCATGTCGACGACAGAGGCGATCGCCCGTTCGAAGCGGCCGTCGTCGCCTTCCACGAACCGCCAATGCACACGAACGTCCCGTGGCTCTCGCGAGCACGTCATGATCGCTGTTTCGAGATAGACGTCGCGCTCCCTGCGGAAGGCAGCCATCAGCACGCGCAGGAAGTCTGCTTTCGATTCGGCGGTCAGTAGCTCCAAGGAGCGGCGGATGCACTCTTCTGCGCTTGCCGCGCCAACCAGCGAAACAGCGCCCGCACTCACATGATGAATCCGCGTTCGATTGAGACACTCCGTCAGAGCGCCGGGTTCGTTTCGCACCAAAGCCTTGAACGCATCCGCATCGTGGCATCCCTGAGCCTCGATCCATTCGAGCGGGCCCCGAAAGTCGAGGTCCCAAAGGGCGCTCGGGAGCAACTCCCAGACGCGATCATTGCGTTCGGGCGCCGGTGCTTTCGATTGGCGGATGAGACGAACCATGGCCGTTGGATCCTAGCGAAGAGCGGGCTGCCCGCCCAAAAGCCAGCAGAACCGCCGCGGGACCCCCGTGAATTCAGCCGCCATAGCCATCCAGCACGACCCGGGCGTCACTCACCAACGCCTCGACTCGAGCACGCGCGGTCTGCGCGGCGGAGCGGGCGTCGAGGTTCGGTGGAAGAGGCTCGCCGAGGTGGACCGCGATTCGAGTCGTCGGGCGGGCGGCGATCCTGGCGATGTGCCTGGCGAACGATTCCTTCTCGTAGGGAACCGCGGGCGAGTAGGCAAGGCCAACCGGAACGATCGGAACGTCGAGCGACTGAACCGCGGCAAAGGCGCCCGGGTGAAACTCGTGAACCGCGTCGCCTGGGAAGGTTCCGCCTTCGGGGAAGGCCACGACGGTTCGTCCTTCTTTGGCGCGCCGGCGAATCTCGCGAAGGGCCGCAGCTCCGCTTCGCCGGTCTTCACGGTCGACGAAGATGGTGTCGCCATGTTTCGCCAAGCGACCGAGCAGCGGCCAATCTGCGACATCGTGGCGGCTCAGCAACACGCCCTGAAAGAGAGAGAGCATGACTCCGATGTCGAGCGCGCTTTGGTGATTCGCTACGACCAACGCGCCGCCGTCGAACGCTTGCTCCCCGCTCACCAAGAGCTCTGCGCCGAAGACGCGCAGAAGGCCGTCGGTCAAACGCGCGAGGTATTCGCTTCCGAGCCGATCCTGCCCCGACTCGGAGGTCATTGCGCGTCTGGTCTCATAAGCCACAAGGATGCCCGCCGAGAATCCGACGAAGGCCCCAGTGCGCAAGACCACGCGCACTTTGCTCATTTTCGCGCCCCCTGACTTTGGGCTCGCGAGGCTTTGGATTTGGTGGCAGTCTCGGCTTGTGGCGGCATCACTCGCACCGGGATTTCTCGTCGCAGCACCTTCGATGCGGTGCCCGTTTTTCAATCATACGCTGGTGTTGCTGATCGATCACGGCGACGAAGGCTCTTTTGGTTTTGTCCTCAATCGCATGACCGATCTCGCCATCGAGGACGTCTTCAATGAAGTCGGTGTCTCCGGCGACGCATCCAGTACCGTTCGCGCGCCCGTCCTGCTTGGGGGGCCCGTCTCGCCCGAGTCGGGTTGGATCCTCTACGACGCCGAAGGGGTTCCCCAGCCGTCGTCAGGCCGAACGATTGCGGTCGGCGAACGCATCGCTTGCAGCGCGTCGGTGGAGCTGCTCGAGCGCATCGCGCGCGGCGACGGCCCCGACACTTGCGCCATGATGCTTGGCTACTCCGGCTGGGGCGAGGGCCAGCTCGAGAGCGAGATGAAGCAGGGCTCCTGGATTCCGGTGGACCTCGACTACGGCCTGGTGTTCGACACACCGATCGAGAACCGCTGGGAAGCAGCGCTCGCGACGCTCGGCATCGACCCGGCCCGGGTCATCGACAACCAAATCGCAAGCGCGTGAAACCGCCCAAGTCTCCGCTGGGTGCGTCGCCTTGTTTCGGGTGGGGTCAGAGGCTACCTCCCGTGGCGATGGGGTTTCGCCTCGACAGGTTGGTGTGGATCGGTCTGCTTGCGCTCGTGATGGCGTGCGGCGGCGGCTCAGCTTCCGGCGGCGGCAAAAGGATGCTCGACCCGGACGACGATGCGCGTACCGGCTACGAGAAGGCGCTGCTCGATTTTCGCCGCGGCGATTGCCTTTCCGCCGAGCCGATGTTCCGCGAGATCCGCCGAGAATTCCCCTACAGCCGGTTCGCAGCACTGGCGGAGCTTCGCATCGGCGATTGCCAGTTCAAGAACGAGGCGTACCCCGAGGCGATCCAGACCTACCGGCAGTTCGTTCGAATCCGCCCCTCGCACAAAGAGATCCCCTACGCGCGATTCCGAATCGCCGAGGCCTACTACAACCAGATCCCCGGCGGCTGGTTCATGACGCCCCCTGCGGCCGAGCGCGACCAGAGCGCGGCACGTGACTCTCTCATCCAGCTGCGCCGGTTCGTGGTCGACTACCCTGACGACCAACGGGTGCCGGACGCCAACAAGCTCATGGAGAAATGCATGGGCCTGCTCGCTGCGCATGAGTTCTACGTCGCGCGCTTCTACCTCAAGCGGGACGCGTACCGCGGCGTGATTTCGCGGCTCAAGGGGTTGCTGACGTCCTACCCTGGCACTGGCGTGGAGGCGAAGGCGCTGCTGCTTCTTGGGGAGGTCTACCTGAAGACCAAGGAGGTCGAAGCAGCCCGACAGACCTTTCACGAGGTCGTCCAGCGTTTCCCCGAGAGCGGCGAAGCCAAGAAGGCCCGAGCCCTGCTCGGCAAGATCGGCTGAGCCGCCGGGCGCGGATTTCTGGCCTCCGATCCCGCTGGTCGATACCTTCGGGCTCATGGCTCCTTGGGCTCAACAGATTCTGGACGCGGCGAACGAGCACTACGAACGCGCCGAGTACCCGCTCGCTCAGCCCTACTACGAGAAGCTCGTGCAACAGGGGCTCCGCTATCCCGACGTATTCAATCGCCTCGGGGTCATCTATCACCTGGGTGGTCGTCTACCCGAGGCCCGCTGGTGCTTCGAGCAGGCGCTCGAGGTCAACTCTGGGTATCTGGAGGCGGCGCTCAATCTCACGGTCACGTGCAACGAGCTCGGCGAATACGGATCGGGTGTTCGCACGATGCAGCGGGCCCAGCGCCACTCGGATTCATCGAACGACGCCTACCGCCGTGGCAAGGTCGCGAACCTTCACCGATCGCTTGGCCGAGCGTACCTCGACCTGGATCGGCCGGAAGACGCGATGCACGAGTTCGGGCGCGCGCTCCGGCTTTGCCCGAAATTCCACGACATTCGACTCGAGCTCGCCAAACTGTTGAGACTCCGCGGAAACGCCCATGGCGCCCGCGAGGAGCTCACCCTCATTCTGCAGTTGGATTCAGACCACCACGATGCCCGCGCCCTGCTGGGTGTGATCGAAATCGAGACCGGAGACCACAAACAGGGCCTGCAGCATCTGCGAGCCGTGGTTGAACAGTGTGCCGACCACCCTGTGGCCCAAGCCTACCTGCAGCAAGCCGATTCCGACTACCGGCGCGCGTCCTGAGCCCGTCTACCCTATCGTTTTGTGGGTGCTGCAAACGGTGCCACACTACCTAAGACGTGGCCCCGACCGTCCTCCTGCTTGACGACGACACTCAGTTTCGATCGAGTGTCACTCCTGCGCTCGAAGCGTTCGGCCTACGCGTTTTGAACGCGACCAAGGGCAGCATCGCCCGCGCGCTTCTCGAACACGAAGAGCCCTCGTTGCTCATCGTCGACGGACTACTCCCTGACACCAACGGCATCGTCTGGATCGAGGACCTCCGAAGCGACGGTTTTACCATCCCGATCATTTTCGTTTCGGCGTTCTACAGGGACCTGACGACGTTCACGCACCTCACCCGCGACCTCGACGTGATCAAGGTGTTTCACAAGCCCGTCGCGGTGGATCGATTCGCCCGTGAAGTGGCGAGCGCTGTCTCGGCTCCGATGAGCTTGACACCGGCCGCGAATCGTCGGGCGGATGATCCGGACGACCGAGTCCTCTTTCCCGATGAGGCTTCCGAGCCTGGCGTCGACACCGAAAAGGCCAAGCAGTCGTATACGAGTCTGCTTCCAATTGCGGCTGACAACCTGACCGGCGCCATCCGGCGGGTGCACAGCGAGGCCGATCGAACCAGCGTTGTCGCCGAAGCGCTGCGCCAGGCGCATGACCTCCACGGCGCCGCACAAACACATGGCTTCGCCGAGATATCCCAGGCGGTGGGCCGCATCGAAGCTCAGCTTCGTCACCTGCAGAAGTCGGGACGACTCGATTGGACGACCATGTTCGAGTCGATCGATGAGGTTCGGGTTCAGGCCGCAGCGGCGGTCGGCCGTCCGGTCGATACCGGGTCGATGGCGGCGGCTCCTCCCTCGGTCACCCCGGCGGCGACCTTCTTCTTGCACCGCCCCATTCCGAAAGATTTCGTGCCGACTTTGCTGGTGCTCGAAGACGACCCCGCGATGATCGCCTATCTGCGGTCGGCTCTCGATGAGGTGCTCGTACATCTAAGGCCCGTTTCGACCGTCGACGAAGCGCTCAAGATCGCCGGCCGCAATCCGCCCACCGCCGTCCTCGTGGGCTGGCCTCTCGAAGATCGTGATGCGCTCCCCCGGTTTCTTCAGATGCTCCGCAGCTTGCACGGCTGCACCGAAGCGCCGGTGATTCTCCTCTCGGTCGACGACGACCCGCACACACGGGCTCTCGCTGCGCAGCTCGGCGTCGACATCTTTCTGCCGCACCCCATCGAGCTCGTCCGCCTCCATCACGCGATAAACACTGCCGTCGACCGCGCCATGACCCCGCGCCCCAAAGTCGCTGTCCTCCGCGACCCTGATGCGGCACGGCAGATCGAAGAAGGGGGCATCGAGTGCTTCCTGTATTTCAGCTTCGATGAGCTCTTGCGCGAGATCGACGTCCAGTGTCCCGACGCAGTTTTGTTGGGGTCGAGCGTGACCGGGAAGCAGGTGCCCGCGATCATCCGTATGTCAGCGTGGGATGCGGACTTCGCTCTGCTGTGCTTCGACGACTCTCCGCTCGCCGAAGAAGCCGAGATCGGCGAGCCCCTTAGTCGTGCCTCGGGTTGGCTGGTGAACCTGCACCGCGAGGCCGAGCGGATGGCGCGACTCCGCCGGCAGCAGTTGCGCTGCAGTCAGACAGGGTTGCTCGCGCGTTCGGGGGCGGTCGCGGCGCTCGAAGCCGGTTTGTCATCCGCTCAGCGGAACGGACGCACGTACTCGATCGGCCTCATTCAGGCGACGGGGCTCGACGGGCTCGATCACGTCAAGTCGCGGCGCCTACAGACTCACTTGGGCCGCTTGATTTACGGCAGATTCCGCCGTGAAGACGTTCGAGGTCGGTGGGACGGGAACACGTTCGTCGTCGGGTTTGACGGCGCCAGTGCGCGGGCGGTCGTCGAGGTGGTCCGGAGGCTCCAAGAGGACCTCGACGCGCAGCGAACCAGGGAGCCGGAGGAGCTCTCCTTTCTGCATCTTGCTGTTGGCCTGGCGTCCTATCCGCTCGACGGAGATACGACCCGTTCGCTGATTCTTGCTGCCCACGAGCGCCTTGAAACGGCAGTGGAACGCGATCCAGACGCCTTGGTTTGGCGGTAGCGTTGCGGCTCGCGCACCGCGCCGGGACAGGCTAAACTTTGGCCATCGAACCGACCGCGCAGCGCGGCCCCGTTGAGGCCGATGTAGCCGCCGACATCGAAGTCGCCGATCCCGGTCTGCTACTCAAGCTCACCGGCACGGGTGGCTCGAACTTGCGCGCGCTCGAGGCCGAGCTCGGCGTATCAATGGGCCTCCGCGGCTCCACGATTCACATCCAGGGGCCAAACCGCGATGTCGAGCTCGTGGAGCGGGTGCTTCACGAGCTCATCGATGCGTTGCAGTTTCGTGAGCTCAGCTCGATCGAGATGGCGCGCGCGGCCAGGACGCTTCGCTCCCATCCGCAGATGAGGCTTCGCGCACTGTTGGACGATGTCGTACTGACGACCTCCAACCGTCGCATCGTTTCGCCCAAAGGCGTCACCCAACAGCGCTACGTGCAGGCGATCCGTAGCCACGACATCGTCTTCGGGATCGGGCCGGCTGGCACCGGCAAGACCTACCTCGCCATGGCGATGGCGATTCGTGCGCTCGAAGAGCGGCAGGTCAAACGCATCGTTCTAACGCGCCCCGCCGTTGAAGCCGGCGAGCGGCTTGGTTTCCTACCCGGCGACTTGGCAGAGAAAATCAACCCCTACCTGCGGCCGCTCTACGACGCATTGTACGACATGATGGACCCCGGCCGCGTTTCCGCCCTGATCGAGCGAGGCACGATCGAGGTTGCGCCCTTGGCCTTCATGCGCGGCCGGACACTGAACGACAGCTTCGTCGTCCTCGACGAGGCCCAAAATACGACGCCCGAGCAAATGAAGATGTTCCTGACGCGCCTTGGGTTCGACTCGAAGACCGTCATCACCGGCGACGTAACTCAGGTCGATCTCCCTGGCGGGGCGCGCAGCGGGCTTCGTCATGCCGAAAAAGTGCTTTCCGAGATCCAAGGCATCGAGTTCATCTATTTCTCGCATGCCGACGTGGTTCGACATCCACTGGTGCAGCAAATCGTCCAGGCCTACGACGTCCATGAATCAGGCTCTTCCAACGGTGACATCTAAGCGCCGCCTGGTATGCTAGCCGCCACATGACAGATCGAATCTACGACGGCGCGCTGGACCTGATCGGCCACACGCCTTTGGTGCGGCTCGCACGAATCACCGGTGACAAGGGCGCCGAGGTCTGCGGTAAGCTCGAATCGAGCAACGTGGCTGGTTCGGTGAAAGACCGCCCCGCGCTTTCGATGATCCTAGCAGCCGAAGAGTCCGGCGAGCTCGTTCCGGGGTCGACCGTCGTGGAGGCGACGAGCGGCAACACCGGCATCAGTCTTGCCATGATCTGCGCCGTGCGTGGGTATCGCTGCGTCATCCTGATGCCTGAAGACATGAGTGCGGCGCGGCGCCACTTGTTGAAGTCGTATGGCGCCGAAGTGGTGTTGACGGCGGCCGAGGACGGTATGGCCGGCGCGGTCGAACAGGCCGAGCTTCTGTTGCAAACGACCCCCGGTTCATTGATGTGCGGTCAGTTCGAGAATCCCGCCAACCCGGACATCCACTCGAAAACGACCGCGGAGGAGATCTGGGAGGCGACGGGCGGGAAAGTCGATGCGCTCGTTGCTGGGGTGGGTACTGGCGGCACCCTCACCGGGGTCGGTCGTGTGCTAAAAGAGCGCAATCCCAACGTTCGGGTGATCGCGGTCGAGCCCCGGGCGAGCTCCGTGCTGTCGGGCGGAAAGCCCGGGCTGCATGGCATTCAAGGGCTCGGCGCCGGGTTCATCCCAGCCGTGCTCGACACCGACCTGGTCGACGAGGTGATCACCGTCACCGACCTTGCTGCGGAGCGCATGACAAAGCGTCTCGCTCGCGAAGAGGGCTTGTTGCTGGGACCCTCCTCCGGAGCGAACGTCCACGCGTCGCTCGAGGTGTCGCGCCGGATGCAAACCGGAGAGCGCGTCGTCACCATTCTTTGCGATGGCGGCGAGCGCTACCTCTGCTGACCTCGCATGGCGGAGCTCGTCAAAGTGTCGCGCGCACTGAGCCGCGCGGTATCGAAGCTCGAATTCGGCGGGCCGGTGACCCACGTCTACAACCCTCTGCATTACGCGAAGCGCCCCCATGAGCTCTACCTGAGCCGCTTTGGCGCCAGCCCGAAGGAGGCCGTCTTCGTCGGCATGAATCCGGGCCCGTTCGGAATGGCGCAGACCGGCGTGCCGTTCGGTGACGTTGACCTCGTTCGCGATTGGATGGGCATCGAAGCACCCGTGGACCGGCCGCCCGACGAACATCCGAAGCGCCCAGTGCTCGGCTTCGCGTGCAAGCGGTCCGAGGTCAGCGGCTCGCGTCTTTGGGGGTGGGCGCAGGACCGCTTCGGCACGCCGGAGGAGTTTTTCGCACGATTCTTCGTCGTCAACTATTGCCCGCTACTCTTCATGGAGTCGACGGGGCGCAATAGAACCCCGGACAAGCTGTCGGCCGATGAGCGAGGCGCGTTGTTGTTTGCATGCGACGAAGCGTTGCGCGCTGCGATCGAGGTCCTCGAGCCGAAGCTCGTGGTGGGCGTGGGTGTTTGGGCCACGAAGCGCGCACGCGCGGCGGTGGGCGACGCCGGTCCGGAGATCGGCACCGTCCTGCACCCGAGCCCCGCGAGCCCGAAAGCCAATCGTGGATGGGCATTGCAAGCCGAAAACGATTTGCGCCGCCTGGGGATCAAGTTATGAGCGCCTCCGGCACGGGCATGCGGTATGCTCCGAGCTGGGGGTCCAGCAGATGCCGAAGAAAGTCGTCCAAGTTGCGGCCATCATGTTGCTCGGTCTGGGGTGCGGTCACGAGTCCGCGGCCACGCAGCAGGTACGAAGCGCCGCTGCGGTTGATCTCGACTGCGACGTGTCGATGATCGAGTTCGTCGACGACGAAGCCATGGTCAAGCGCGTGACCGGTTGCGGACGGACGCTGACCTACATGTCCAAGTGCAACGCCACGGCCGGAGGCGGCCAAGACTGCCGTTGGAAGGCCGTCCGAGACGACAGCAACAAGCTCAACTAGCCACCGTCGGGCTGCAGAGAGCGTATTTGCTGCCGAAGCTCCGCGATGTCGGGAAGGTCCGAGTCGAACGCGCTCGCTCGATCGAGCGCCGTAGCTGCTTCGGCGAGATCGCCGCGCTCGAGGGCCGCGCGGGCCCGTCCAAGCTCGTCTTTGGCGGCCTCTTCGAGCTCGTGCGGGGAGAGAGTGGCGGGGCCAGCGTCCGGGGCGGTGTCAGTGGAAGCGTCCGTCACGGTGTCAGTGGAACTGCCGCCGTCAACGGCAGCGGCGGTGTCGCTGGGCTCGCAGTCTTCTACGGCGACCCACAATGCGACCAAGACTCCCATCGTCAACGTCATCACGAACGGTAGGCTCTTGCGCTTGCGGCGTGTCTTCGGCGGGCGCCGTCCGTCGTACGCTTCCTTGAGTGCGGATACGAACGTGCGTGCGCTCGCATAGCGGTCAGAGGGACTCTTCCGGAGTGCCCTGAGGATTGCAGCGTCGACCGCTGCTGGGATCGCGGCGCCTCGATTGGCCTCGCTCGGCGGAACCGGGTCGCGGTTCATCACCTGGTGTGCGACCGCCATCGCCTCCATACCGGGGAATGCGCGTTCACCAGACGCGGCTTCGTAGATAACGGCGCCGAACGAGAATAGATCGCTCTGCTCGCTGTATTCACCGCTGCGTAGGGTCTCTGGAGCCGCGTAGCACGGGGTGCCTAGGAACTGCCCTTCCTTGGTCAGGTCGGCGTTCGGTACGCGGGCGATACCGAAGTCCGCGAGCTTCACTTGCCCATTGTCGGTGATCAACAGATTCTCGGGTTTGAGGTCTCGGTGGATCACCCCGGCAAGGTGTGCCGTCGCAAGCGCATCGCCGACGTGTTGGGCGAGGTCGAGCAAATCGTCGCGGGACAAAGGGCCTTCCTTCTTGAGCTCTTGTTTGAGCGTGTGTCCGCGGACGTACTCGAAAACCAAATACGGGCCGACCTTC
>CALJYC010000224.1 GCA_937984275.1 uncultured bacterium
ACCCATGCATCTAGAAGCCCCTCAGCAGATTTTGCTCCTCTTGATCATCCTGTTTCCTCTGGGCGGGGCGATCATCAATGGGTTGCTGGGTCGCTATATGGCCAAGGGGCTCGTCACCCTCGTCGGTGTCGGGTCCGTGGCGGTGTCCTTCGCGCTAGCGGTTGCCTCGTTCGTCGAGCTCTACGGCCTTCGCCACGACGCCGAATCGGCGACGCTGGCCTATCATTTCTACGAGTGGTTCTCCCTGAAGCTGCCTGGCGGCGCCGTCGTCCCAATCAACGTCCAGTTCGTGATGGACTCGCTGAGCGGCGTCATGACCCTCGTGGTCACGGGCGTCGGTGGCCTGATCCATCTGTACAGCATCGGGTACATGGGCGAGGACGAGGGCTACCCCAGGTTCATGAGCTTCCTGAACCTGTTCATGGCCTCGATGCTGATCCTCGTCCTCGGGAGCAGCATGCCGGTCATGTTCGTCGGCTGGGAGGGCGTCGGCCTCTGCTCGTACCTGCTGATCGGCTTCTGGTACGAAAACCGTGACTACGCCGCAGCCGGCCGAAAGGCTTTCGTCGCCAACCGAATCGGCGACTTTGGCGTTCTGATCGGGATGTTCATTTTGGTGGGGGTGGCAGGCTCGTTCGAGTTTGCCGACATCAACGCCGCTGCGGCGGGCGGCCAGTTTCGGCCGGACTTCCCGATCCTGATGTTCGGCGTCGCTCCGAGTCTCGCTACGGTCGCCTGCATCTTCCTGTTCCTTGGATGCACCGGGAAGAGCGCACAGATCCCGCTCTACGTATGGCTTCCAGACGCGATGGCAGGTCCGACGCCAGTTTCGGCCCTCATCCATGCTGCCACCATGGTCACCGCCGGTGTGTACCTGTGTTGCCGGCTCTCTCCGCTTTTCATCACGTCGGACGTGGCCATGTCGATCATCGCGGTCACGGGGACACTCACCGCGCTCCTCGCGGCGTCGATCGCCGTGGTGCAGCGAGAGATGAAGAAGATACTCGCGTATTCCACCGTGAGTCAGCTCGGGTTCATGTTCGCGGCCGTCGGTGTTGGCTTCTTCGCCGCGGGTTTCTTTCACGTGTTCACGCATGCGTTCTTCAAGGCTTGTTTGTTCCTCGGCGCCGGCTCGGTGATGCACGCGGTGCATGCCCACGGGGACGCCGACATCTTCAAGCTCGGTGGCCTCAAGAAGCAGTTGCCGATCACCCGCTGGACCTTCTTGGCGAGCTGCCTGGCCATTGCCGGCTTCCCGCTCACCAGCGGCTTCTTCTCGAAAGACGAGATCCTCCTCGGCGCGGCCGCTCAGGCCGATCGCGGCGATGACATGCTGATGACGACGGTCGGCTGGTTCACGCTGATCGGGCTCACGCTCGCCGCCGTGATGACTGCCTTCTACATGTTCCGGCTGTACTTCCTGACGTTCACCGGAGAGTACCGGAGCGCCGACCAGTCGGGCGACCACCCCTACGACGCCCATCCGCACGAGTCGCCGCGCAGCATGACTATTCCACTGGTGATCCTGGGGCTCGGCGCGCTCGGCGTCGGCTTCTTGGGGCTCCCGCATATCGTGCCGATCATCGGGACGCACCTGACCGACTACAGCTGGTGGGGTCATTGGATGGAGGCGTCGGTTGCCGGCCGTCCGGTTCCCGAGGAGATGCACGTCGTGAATCTTGCTTCGGGCCTTGCGCTCGCGGCCATGGCGATCGGCATCAGCGCTGCCTGGTTGCTCTACCGGAACAAGAGCACAGATGCGCTGACCGACAAGATGCCGGCGCGCCTCTACCAGCTCGCCTTCGACAAATGGCGTGTGGACGAGCTCTACGCCGCGACGATCGTCAACCCAATCAAGAAGGTTGCCACCGCTGCCGGCCGCGCCGACATGACGTTCGTCGATGCGCTCATGACGAAGTGGCCGAGCTTCAAGGTGCGCGAGACCGGGCGAATTCTCGCTCGCCTACAAACCGGAGTCGTGCAGATGTACGGCGTCGTGATGGTGGTCGGCTTGGTTGTGGTCCTCGCCTGGTTCTGGACCCCCCACTCGCGCATCGAAGCCGCCTTCCAGGGCACCCAGGTGGAGCTCACGACGCCGCAGGGCCTCGGCTACGAGTACCGGTGGGATGCGAACTCGGATGGCGAGTTCGACACGCAGTGGGAGCGCGTTCCGGGGACGACGTTTGAGTACGGTCACGACGACATCCGTGGCGTTGCCGCGTTCCTCACCAGCGCGGACTCGGGCATCGAGCAGAGGATCGACGTGACCGAGGAGTGGATGAGGCTCCCCATCGAGTCTGTGGTTCCGGCCGAGCTGCGGCCGCCAGGCGACCCGGGGCTCGAGGTGCGTTTAGACGGTAACGACCTGCTCTTCCGCCAGCCGCACGCTCAAACGGGGTCCTCGGGCGACAGCGAAGTACGTTTGCCCCTAGGCAAAGATGGCTTGCTCGGGCCCGCCCGCGTCTCGGCCCGCCCGCTGGTCGAAGCGACGGTCGAAGTTCGCAACGCTTTTGGAAACACACGCCGGGACCGCAAGGAAATCGCCTTGCCGTTTGCGCCCGAGGCGCCTTCACATGCTTTGCTGACCCCCCGCGCTCGTGAGGTGGTCCGATGACGACCCAATACCTCACGTGGCTTCTCGCGGTTCCCGCGATCAGTGCCTTGGTGGTGCTTCTCATGCCTCGCGGTTGGGAGAGCACGATCAAGCGTTTCTCGATTGGCGCGATGCTGGTCGAGCTCATCATCAGCCTTCGCTTGATCCTCGCCGACTACTCACATGCGGGATACAACTTCGTCGAGCACGTGGCCTGGGTCGAGTCCTTCGGGATTTCCTACAAGGTCGGTGTCGACGGGATTTCCCTCTGGCTCGTGATTCTGACCACGCTGCTCTCGCCGATCGCCCTTTATGCGTCGTGGGGTAGCATCGCGACGCGCATCAAAGAGTACGCTTTCTCTTTCTTGCTCCTCGAGTTGGGGATGCTCGGCGCGTTCATCGCGCTCGACCTGTTCCTGTTTTACGTGTTCTGGGAGCTGATGCTGGTGCCGATGTACCTGATCATCGGCGTCTGGGGTGGCAAGGACCGCGTCTACGCGGCCGTGAAGTTCTTTTTGTACACGATGGTGGGCAGCCTGTTGATGCTCGTCGCCATCTTGTATGTGGTTGCCAGCTACGAGAAGCTCGCCGGGCACTACACCTTCGACCTGCAGGAGCTATCGAGCCTCGTCTTGCCGGCACTGCCGCAGTATCTGCTGTTCGCCGCGTTTGCGGTGGCCTTCGCGATCAAGGTACCGATGTTCCCGTTCCACACCTGGTTACCTGACGCGCACGTCCAGGCGCCGACGGGTGGCTCGGTCATTCTTGCTGCCGTCCTCCTGAAGCTCGGCATCTATGGGTTCATCCGGTTTGCGATGCCGCTGTTTCCCGTTGCCAGCCAGGCGATAGGTCCGGTGCTCGCCGGCCTCGGCGTCTTCGGCATCATCTACGGCGCCTATGCCGCCTGGGTGCAGCGCGACTTGAAGAAGCTCGTTGCGTACAGCTCTGTGAGCCACATGGGCTTCATCCTGCTCGGTCTTTTCGCCATGAACCGCCACGGGATTTCGGGCGCCATCTTGCAGATGATCAACCACGGCATTTCGACCGGCGCGCTCTTCCTTCTGGTCGGAGTGATCTACGACCGTCGCCACTCCCGAATGCTCGACGACTTTGGTGGGCTCGCGAAGGTGATGCCCTTGTACACGTTGTTCTTTCTCATCATCACGTTGAGCTCGATCGGACTTCCGGGCACGAACGGATTCGTCGGCGAGTTCATGATTTTGGCTGGCTCGTTCTTCTCGCGCACATCGATCGGCTTCGGTTCCGCTTGGTTCATCATGACGCTCCTCGCCACGACCGGGGTCATCTTTGCAGCGGTGTACATGCTGCACGCCGTGCTTCGCATCTTCTGGGGCAAGGTGGTGCACACCGAAAACGAGTCGCTCGCCGACCTCAATCGGCGCGAGATCGTTTCGTTGCTTCCACTCATCGTGATGGTGTTCTGGATCGGTCTCTATCCCAAATTCTTCCTCGATAAGATGAACCCGTCCGTGGATTCGTTCGTCACGGACTTCACGGTTCGGTACCAAGTGGGCCTTCGAACGGGTGAGCCTCGCTTGGTCGACTTCGACGAGGTGAAGCAACGACTCGGTGCTGCAGGCGGGCTTGCGACAGCATGGCCGGTCGACGACGAGGTGCAGCGATGAGCGCCCTCATGGGAGTGTCACCTCTCTTGCTACTCGTCGCGGCAGGCCTCGCCATCATGCTGGTTGATGCGTTCAGTGACGAGCGCTCCGAGCTCGCCTTGGTGGCGGCGGTTTCTCTTTTCGTGGTGGCCGCTCTGGCGGGCGCCATGCTGGTTGGCGAGGTTCCGCAGGCGCCCGAGGTCGTCACCCGTTACCTCGCAGTCGACCGGCTTGGCTTGTTCTTCGACGTCGTCATTTGCGTCGGTGCCGGGCTCTCCGCGCTATTGGCGGGGGGATACCTCCGCGAGCACGGCTTCGAACGAGGCGAATTCTACGTCCTCATCATCTTCACTGCGTTCGGCGCAATGGTGCTCGCGCGCGCTGTCGATCTGTTGAGCATCTTTTTGGGGCTCGAGACGATGTCTCTCGGAGCTTACGCTCTGGTTGCCTACCGCCGGACCAGCGCCCGCGCCGTCGAGGGTGCGGTGAAGTACTTTCTGCTCGGCTCGTTTGCGGCTGCCATTCTGCTCTTCGGAAGCGCGTTGCTCTACGGGGCGACGGGCCACACCGACCTTGCCGGCATCCAGCAAGTGGTTGCCGCCGGCGACGCGGATGCGACTCTGACCGTGCTTGCGCTGGTCATGCTCATCGTCGGCCTGGCGTTCAAGGTGGGCGCGGTACCCTTCCACATGTGGGTGCCCGATTCCTACGAGGGGGCGGCCACGCCAGTCACGACTTTCATGTCGGTGAGCGTGAAAGCTGCTGCGATCGCCGTGCTGGTGCGAGTCCTGGTCGGCGCATTCGGTGACCCGGCGAGCATGAGCCTCTACACCGGTTGGACGCCCGTCATCGTGCTGCTCGCCATCGCCACGATGCTCTACGGCAACTTGGCTGCGCTCGCACAGACCAGCGTCAAGCGCATGCTGGCGTATTCTTCGATCGCGCACGCAGGCTATATCTTGGTCGGCCTCGCGGCCGCCCACGAAGTCGGGTCCTTCGCGGTGAGCTCGGTCCTCTACTACATCGCCGCGTACACCGTCTCGAACGTGCTGGCTTTTGGCTCCCTGATCCTGATGGGTTCGAAGGGCAAGGAGGCCGTGAGCTACGACGACCTCGCCGGTGCTGGCCGACGCCATCCGATGGCCGCGTTTCCATTCGTCATCGGTGTACTGTCGTTGCTCGGGATGCCGCCGACCGCAGGCTTCTTCGGCAAGTACTACGTGTTCAGTGCAGCCGTGCAGGCAGGCGGGCCGATGATCTGGGTTGCCGTCATTGGCGTTCTAGCGAGCGCGGTGGGCGCTTACTACTACCTCAAGGTCATCGTGTACCTCTTCATGCGCGAGCCCGAGGAGGATCAGCCCATCGCGGTCCCGATGCAGTCGCTCTATGTCACCGTCGCACTGGTCCTCGCGGGCTACTACGTGGTGAAGATGGGGATCACTCCGAGCCGGTACCTCGACTGGGCCGTATCGGCGGCTTCGAGCCTGATTGGCTAGCTGGCGCTGGTTAGCTGGCGCGCCCTAGGCGGTCGCCTGGGCGAACGAGCAGACGGCGTGGACGGTCCGCCGGAAGGGTATCGAATGCGCGCTTCCAATCGGCGAAGCGACCGCCTGCATGAACCGCGTCGAGCACGGCCAACCCTTCGGCACGCCCGCCCTGCGCGAGCACGTATTCCACCCAGGCCCACCGGGCGCTGGTCGCACGCACGTCGACCTTTCCTCGGACCCCGCGACGGAGCCGGCGAAGCCGAGCTTCGACCAAAGGCATGCCGGCAAAGGCTGCGCCGTCGAGCGGCGTGTTCCGCTTGGCGACGAAAGGCGCCACACCGAGTGAAAGCGGAATCAGCGAGGAGAGCTCCTTGCCAAATTCGATCAGCTCGTCGATGTCGTCGTCGGTCTCGCTCGGAATGCCAACCATGATGTAGAGTTTCAGACGCTTCATGCCGTGGCGCCGCGCGAGCTGGGCCGCCTGCCGAAGCTGTTCTTCGCTCGTCCGGCGCTGGATGACATCGCGCATGCGCTGGCTCGCCCCATCGCTCGCCGTGGTCAGGATTCGGTGGCCACCTTTGCGAAGCGCCGAGACGAACTCGTCGTTCAACCGATCCGCTCGAAGTGATGACAGCCCGACCTCCCGTCCTGAGTCGGCAATGGCGTTGACCACCTCCGTGATCTGCGGGTGGTCGGTCGTGGCGGCGCCGACCAAACCCACCTTCTTCGCATCATCGGGGATCAACGACAGAATACGTTCCTTCTTGACGATGCGCATTCCGTCGTTGGTGGAGCGGCGCATCACACAATACGTGCAGCCACGGTGGCAGCCACGCTCCGGCTCGATCAGGAACATGTTGCGGAGCTCGGTGTGGGGCGTGATGATCTGCGAGAAGGCAGGGAGGGTGGTCGTGTCCGCTTTGTCGATGGGCGGCAGGATGTCGCCGTGTGCGCTTGGTACGAACACGTGAGGTTGGCCCGATAGGGTGCGCATGGCGCTGTCCTTGGAATCCGAGCCGAAGATCACACCTAGGACGGTGTGCACCGATTGGTCGGCCTCGCCCATGATCACCGCATCGACGAACGGCGCGAGCGGGAGCGGGTTGCTAAAGGTCAGCGGCCCCCCAACGAGGATGAATGGGTGCTGCTCGTTGCGGTCCTCCGCTAGCGGCGGGATGCCTGAGAGCTCCAGGGTTTGAATAAGCCCTGCCACCTCGGTCTCGTACGCCACCGAGAACGCGACCACGGGATAGTCGGAGACCGGCCGCAGCGTTTCATACGTAACCAACGGTGCGCGCGACCGCTGCCACGCCTCGAGGTCATCTGGCAGGAACGCGCGATGCGCGGCCCTTCCTTCTGATGCATTGATCGACCGATAGATGGTCTGATACCCGAGCGACGACATCCCCACCCGATAAGGACTCGGATACACGAGCGCGACCGCCTCCGGAGCATCCTTGTCGATCCCCCCGATCTCGTCGCGCATCCGCGCCACAATCTGGCCCTTCAAATCACTCACAACCGAACCTTAATGCCTAAAAGGGGTCAGACCCCTTTTCAAAAGGGTTAACCCTTTCAAAAAGGGGTCTGACCCCT
>CALJYC010000225.1 GCA_937984275.1 uncultured bacterium
TCGGCGTGGCCGTCTTGAGCGGCGTCGAAACCTGGTAGGCAGTGCCTAAGGCCGTGAACTGACCGACACGCAGAACCCGGTCCGCGTCCATTTGCATCGATGGCAGTTGCGTCAGCTCGACGATGACCGCTTCAGGCGCGACATCTGCAGGCACCGTCACCTTGGCTGCGCCCAATGAAACCACGCCACCACTTCCATCCACGGTCGCGCTCGCCTTCGGCTGTGGTTCGGCAAGCACCGTGACGCGGTCTGTCGTCGCCTGCGTACCGTCCGATACCGACACCGAAACCTCGTAGGTTCCGGCAGCCTCGAAGGTGTGAAGCAAGCGTAGATCTCCGGGCGTGGGGCCACCACCGACGTCCCAGGTGAAGGTCAGCGACTTGTCCCCCTCGTCCACGATGCCTGAGTCGAGCACCACCTCACACGGCACGTCGCAGACCGCGGGGTCGGCGAAGAGCTCGGGCGCGGGCGGCTCGCTGCTGCTGCCCTCGCAGCCTACAAGCACGACGGTGGTCACAGCCACAGCCAAAGTGAGTCGCTTAAACCAACACATACGAACCTCCCCGGGCGCGTCCTGGAATCCGCTTCCAGGCGTATTGACCAGCAAACAGTGTGCCAACGGCATACGCGCGCGATCAGGGGTCTTCATTGCGGTTCGGGGCGCATACGTTGCGTTTTCGAGCGAGAAGGCGCGAATCCTGCGTCGTGGTAGTCATCCGTGCCATTGAACGGGCGGAGCCCGCCGAGCTCAGCAATTGTGACCGTGGGTCGCAAGCAGTGAATGGACGCGCAGGGGTGCAAAAGTACGTGTGACGGATCCTGTGCCTGCCAGTCACAGTTGGGCGCCGGTCGGGCGGTCGGAATTTGAAAAAACGCCTGAAAATCGATGGGTCGCGGTTGGCATGCCTGATGCATCTACGAAGGGGTTGAGAGGCACACTGCCGCCCGTTTGGGCAGTGGGAACGGAGCCTGACAAATGCAAGCGAACGACTTCTCACAGCTGCTGGAACAGCTCGGGAGCTCGGAGCGTGACGCGCATCGATACCGGGACAATGGTTCGGTTGTCGACCTGACGTACGGTGAGCTCATCGCAGACGCAGACCGGCTGGCTCGAGGCATGCACCGTCTCGGGGTTCGGCGTGGTGACCGAGTCGGGCTCGTTCTGCATCGTCCGCAGGATTTCGTCCCTGCGTTCCTCGGCTGCATTCGCGCGGGGTTCATCGCGGTGCCGTTGTATCCACCACTGACCCTGGGGCAGCTCGCCTCCTGGGCGCAGACCACCGGGCACATGTTGGCGACAGCCCGGGCGAGCCTGCTCCTTGCCGACCCGCCCATAGCCTACACGCTCCGCTCTCTTCGGGATGAGGTTCCGTCACTACGCGAAGTGGTCTCGATGGATGAGCTGCCTGAAGGCGGTGAGCTGCCGAGTGGCCCCGTGAGCGATGACCAAGTCGCGTTCCTTCAGTTCACTTCGGGCAGCACGGCCGCGCCTCGCGGTGTTCGCGTGACGCACGGAAGCCTCTGGGCGAACGCCCATGCCATCATGGTCGACGGCTTGCACGCGAGCCCTGAAGACCGCGGCGTGAGCTGGCTTCCGCTCTACCACGACATGGGCTTGATCGGCTTCGTGATGTCTCCGCTCGTCACGCGCACGCCGGTCACGTTCATCTCGACGCTCGACTTCCTGAAGCGACCGGAAGTGTGGGTCAAGACGCTGTCGGAAGACCGCGGAACGATCTCGTTTGCGCCCAACTTCGGCTATGCCTTGACGGCGCGGCGCACGACGTCGACGGACGGACTGGACCTGTCCGCGGTGCGCGTGCTGGGGTGCGGTGCGGAGCCGATCCAGCCCGATGCCATCCACAGTTTCTTCGAGCGTTTTTCGAAGGTGGGTTTGAAGCAGAGCGCGTTTCTCGCGTGCTACGGCTTGGCCGAAACCACACTGGCAGTGACGTTTGCGGCGATGGAGGACGAGCTCAAGCTGGACCAGCTCGAAGTCGAATCTGAAGCGAGTGACGACCATGCGTCAGGAGTCCATCGCCTCGAGCACCGCATCCCGGTGGTGTCGTGCGGACGCCCCCTGCCCCGCCATCGAGTTTCGATACTCGGTGAACACGGCGAACGACTTCCCGAACGTCGAGTCGGTGAGGTCTTCGTGGAGGGGCCCAGCGTCACGGACGGTTACTGGGACGACGAAGAGGCGACCAGCCGCGTCTTCCTCGACGGCGGCGTCAAGACGGGAGACCTTGGCTACATGTCGAAGGGCGAGCTCTACGTGACGGGTCGTTTGAAAGACACGATCATCGTCCGCGGCCGTAACTTCGACCCGACCCCAATCGAAGTCGCGGCGGGACGCGTCGACGGCGTACGCACAGGCAACGTGGCCGCGTTCTCCATTTCGGGCGACCTCACCGAGAAGATCGTCGTGGTCGCCGAGTCCCGTGAGGGCGATCCGGAAGCCATCGAGTCGGACATCGTCCGAGCCGTTCAGCGCGATGTCGGCCTCACGGCGAGCGAGGTGGTGCTCATCGAGGCGGGCTCTCTGCCAAAGACCACGAGCGGCAAGCTCCAACGTTCGGCGACTCGGGATCAGTACCTCGACGGTACGCTCGGCCGCGTGCGGCGCCGTACGGATGTGTCGGCCGTTGCTTGAGTGAGGTGCACCCGGGCACGATGTGCATCAGTTTCGAACAGGCGGCGCGGTGTGTTGTTTCGTTTGTGTATGGCTACGTCTGATATAGAGAGAAGCCATGACTTGCATAGTACGCGCTCGATGGGTCCGGATGACGATCAGCCTCGGCGTTTTGGCCGTCCTTTTTGGCGGCTGCGGCGAATCGCCTGGGCTAGGTGCCTCGTTCGACTACGTGATGCCCGCACGCTTCGCGGTTCCCGAGCTCCGACCGTCCGACGAGCAGGGGGAGTTCGAGATTTACACCGAGAGCCCGCTCCATCCGGCGACGTGGCGCGTGCAGCTGAACGCCTGCGCCTCGACCGGGGCGATCGTCAGCTACCGCTGGAGCGTCGACGGCGAAGAGGTTGGCGTTGAGACGCGCTGTGACGGCTTCGCATACGAGTTCCCTGCGGAGGGGGAGTATTCGGTCTCTCTCGCGGTTGAGGACAGCAGCGGCGAGGAAATTGAGCAGACCGAAGTCATCGTCGTGCGGGACCTGCTGATCTTCGGCATCGGAGACTCGTACGGATCGGGGGAAGGCAGCCCCGACGTGAACGAGTTCGACGAGGGCGGCGCGAAGTGGCAGAACCTGCGCTGTCACAGGTCCGCGCAGTCGGGGCAGGTGCGCGCGGCGCAAATGATCGAAGACGCGGACCCGCACACGTCGGTGACGTTCGTGCACGTGGCCTGCTCAGGGGGCCGGATACACCGAGCCTTGCTCGAGTCATATGACGGAATCGTCTTCGAGCCGGAGGACGAGCCGCTTCGGGCGCAGATCGATCGGGTTGCCGAGCTCGCGGATGACCACGAGATCGACGCACTCTTCGTGTCGATCGGCGGCAACGACATCAACTTCTCGAAAGTGGTCGAGGCCTGCGTCCTCGGTGAGGTCTGTCATTTGGGCGATCCGATGATCGATCCGCTCCTCGAGAAGACGGCCTCTTTGGTCTGTGGTTTGTTGGGCTCGTACGAAGACGAGTGCAAGTCCTACTTGGATCCGGACGTGATTGATGTGGACTCACTCGATGCGCGAACAATCTTCGAGATCGGTTCCAAGGACGAGTACGTGGACGACGTGGACGTGCACCAGGACGGTCTCGACGACCTCCCCGCCAACTATGATGACCTCGGCCAAGCGATCGTAGGCTCGCTCGGCATGGATCCAGCACGGGTCTATCTGACCGAGATTCCCGACGTGACCCGCGACGAGTTCGGCGACCTTTGTGCGTGGCCGACGGAGCTTCCCGATTTTCAGGAGAGCCTGCGCATCGCCGCGCAACAGGTGCCCGGGGTGACGATCACGGAGATGGAATGGGCTAGCAACTACGTGTTGACCGAGCTCCGTGCCGCGATGCGAGCGGCTGCCGACGAGAATGGCTGGCAGTTCGTGGAAGGTGTGGACCCGCGCTTCGCAGGCCACGGCTATTGTTCAGACGTGACTTGGCTCACTCGTCTCCAGAACACTTTTCAATTTCAGGGCGACCAAAATGGTGCGCTCCATCCGAATGTCCCAGGGTATCAGGCGTATGCGGATGCCATCGTCGAGGCGTTCGACCCTGCTCAGTAGTGGATGCCGAGACCGATGATGAAGTGATTCGTCCAGACGGAGGTAGCTACCGCTCGACCTTCGATCTGCCAGGTGGGTGTGAAGTAGGTCGCGCGGTATTCGAGGATGACCGAGATCCAGTCGGAAGCGACGAGTCTGATTCCGACGCGCGCATCAAGGCCGGGGTCGACCGAAGTGTCGCTATCGACGCGCGCGGTGCCGAGGGCGGCGGAGCCTACGGCAAGCTTTCCCGTCGAGAGGACCAGAGACGGGCCAATGGCGAGGTACGGTTGGGCGCGGCCGTTCGGATGCTCCGGACTTCGGACCAAGGGTGCACGAAGCATGAGGAGCGCGGAGATCGGGATCACGCTGACCTCGTAGGGACTCTGGAGGCCCCACGATTGAATGAAGACCGAGAAGTCCCCCGAAACGCCGAGCCATGGAAAGCGCCCGGCGAACCAGCCGATCCGGAGTCCTCCGACGGGTGACTTCGTGCTCGAGCATTCCGCTCCACACAATAGGCTCTCTTCCTGTACGACGCCGTCGAGCGTGACCTTGGCATCCGTCGTGACTGCCGCGCCGAGGTAGAGATCCGAGAACACCTCTCCTCGACGTACTCGTGCCGGAAGCGCTTCGGGAGGCGGCGCCTCTTCGGGGGCCGATGCGACTTCGGTGGCTGATGCGGCCTCCATAGGCTCCGAGGAGACGGTGGATTGCTCTTCGACCTGCGCGCTCGCGCCAAGAGACCACGCCGCGACAGAGGCTGCGGCGGTCGCGGCGAGGTACGTCAGGCTTCGCGTTTGGATGGAAGTACGGATGCGTCGAGCATACCGTGGAGGCCGGTTTTGTCTGAAAAACCCGCCGGCAGAGGTTGAGCGTTGGGCGAATTACACGCGCCGCGCCATTGAAGAGGCGAAGGCCGCCGCCCTTCCCTCGTGAGGGGTTCATGCGCGGAGAGGTGGCAAGGTTCGCGCCGGGGCGGGTGCTTCGTGAGCTTGGGCTTCGACTCGCTGTGCAAAGCGCCGCCTAGCTCCTCTGCGGCGGGGGGTCTTGCTTTACGCGTTGACCAAGAGAGGGTGTTTGAAGTTACTATCGGCGCCACCAGGGAGAAATCATGCAGACCACGACCGATGAAATTGCGCCCGATGTTTTTCGCATCAGCACGTTTGTGCCAGAGGTAGGGCCGACCGGGTTCACCTTCAACCAGTTCCTGATTCGCGCGGATGAACCTCTGCTGTTTCACACCGGACCTCGCGCGATGTTTCCTGCTGTCCACGGGGCCGCAGCAAAGCTGATTCCCATCGAGTCGCTGAGGTGGATCACCTTCGGGCACGTCGAGTCGGACGAATGTGGTTCGATGAACAAGTGGCTCGAAGCAGCACCAGGGGCCACGGTGGCGCACGGCGAAGTCGGTTGCATGGTCTCGCTCAACGATCTCGCAGACCGACCTCCGAGAGCGCTCGAGCAGGGCGAGGTGCTAGACCTCGGCGGCAAACGTGTGCGCCATCTCGATACGCCGCACGTGCCCCACTGTTGGGAAGCCCGAGTGCTTTTCGAGGAAGTGACAGGCACCCTTCTTTGCGGGGATCTCTTCACGCATCTAGGCCAGGGTCCGGCATTGACCTCGAACGACATCGTCGAGCCGGCCAAGGAAGCCGAAGCCGTCTTCAAAGCAACCTGTCTCACGCCGACTACCGGAGCCACGATCCGCTCCCTGGCGGACCTCCAACCAACGGTCTTGGGAGTGATGCACGGCTCCTCGTATAACGGGAACTGCTCCAGCGCTCTTCGCGACTTGGCCAGCGTGTACGACGAGATGCACGCTGCGGCAGAGTAAGCGCAAGGCGTATCCGATTCGCCCCGTGTCGGTCTGATGCCGGTGGCTTCGCTTCCTTTGGGAGCCGCATCCTGGGGTGGCTAGGCCTTGCGAGGCGCGCTGTCGGCGCCTTCGAACCATGGCTCGTCGATGACTACGTTCATCGTGTGGCCCGTGATTCGGGGCGCAATCGAGTCGCGTTGTTCTTCGACCAGAGGGCCGTACCGCTGCCACCATCGTTCGGCATCGGCTCGAGTCCAACGTGGGATGTCGAGCTGGTCGAGTGCGTCGGCGAGCGCCTGCGCCGAATCGGGGCGGTCGTCTTTGCGCTTGGCCAAGCAAGATAGGATGAGTTGCTCGAACTCTTTTGGGATGGGCTCGCCGCGCGCTTCACTCACGGGGGCGGGAGTGGCTTGCACATGCTGCATGCAGACCTCGAACGCGGTGTCCCCTTCGAAGACGGGGCGGCCGGTGAGCAAACAATAGCCCACTGCGCCGAGTGCATAGAGGTCGCTTCGCGCGTCGACCTCGTTTGGGGTGTTGACCCCCTCGGGGCTCAGGTAGTGTGGCGTCCCTTTGATCGAACGGGTGTCGCGCGTCTCGGGGTCGTCCTCGTCTTGCAGGCGCTTCACGAGCCCAAAGTCGAGGACCTTGACGACATCG
>CALJYC010000226.1 GCA_937984275.1 uncultured bacterium
CCGATGCGTACGCGCGCTTGGTGGCCATGAAGCTGTTCGCGCTTCGGGCCGCCGATTCCATGCGAGTCGCTTCAGCTGAGGACCGCCGCTACCTCCTCTACAACCCGATGGTGAAGATGAAGGTCACCACTCAGGGTGAGGACGTGATGAACCTCATGTGGGACGTCATCGCGGCAAAAGGCTTCGAGAAGGACATGTTTTTCGAGCAGGCGGCCGTGGATATCCGTGCCTTACCGAAGCTCGAAGGCACCGTGCACGTGAACATCGCGCTCATCGTGAAGTTCATGGCGAACTACTTTTTTGCGCCTGCGGACTATCCCGAGGTGGCGCAGCAAAACCAAGCAGCCAACGACGATTTCCTGTTCGATCAAGGCCCGACGAAAGGACTCCGGAAGATTCGCTTCCACGACTACAACATCGCGTACTCGAGTCGGGATACAGCCAATCTGGAAGTCTTTCGCGAGCAGATCGCGGCATTCAAGGAGATGCTTTTCACTGCGCCGCCAGACGACGCGCAGCAAAAGGACATCGATTTCCTTCTCGCAGGCGGTGAGATCTTCGCCTTGGTGGTGTACGGCCAATTGATCTTGGAGAATGCCAACATCTACGATGTTGCGGACGACGTGGTCGATCAGATCTTCGACTTCATGGTGCGCGACTTCTCGCGCCATGCGCTGAACCTCTACTCGAAGCCGTCCAGCAGCGAAACGCAAATGGCGTGCTGCCTCAAGATGATCCGGAAGCCTGTCTTGGATGAGGCGCGCTACCAGCGGGTCTGGCAGCAGGTGCATGGTCTCCAAGACGCATACGAAATGGCCCCGTAGGCTCGTGGCGGTTCGATTCGACCCTCCTACGACGCCGACGGCTGCTTAGCTCGCGTGCGCGGTCCGGTTTCGGGGTCGCTGAGTGCTGGCGTTCGGATTCCAGCGCCGGAACTGGGCGCGGGGGTTTCGCTTGTCGGGTCGGGTGACCGCTCGTTCGAACCGCGGCGCGACGCTGGATGAAATCTCTACCGTTGAGCTTTTCGGCGCGACCCGAATTGCGCCAACGACGTCACTCGACACGTCGCCCCGCCGGCAGACCATCGCCAGCAGTCGTCGCGTGTCGGCGCCAGCATGCGCGCCCCAGCTGACCTGATAGGTGATGAAATCTCCTTGCGGCCTCTGTTGGGACCGTGACTTCGGGCCCGCTTTGCGCGGCTCGCGTTCGCGGCGTCCCGGCTTTGCGTCGTCCCGGACGCGTCTGGGGGTACCGTGGCTGCGTTCGGCTTCTCGCTTCAATAGACAAGCGACGAGCTCTGCTGGCGAATGCTTGGCGAGCAGGCGCTCGGCGAGGTCCTGCGAGCGCGCGTCGACGTCGCCCTCCGTATCGGCAAGGTCTCGCAGGAAGCTGTCGCCTAGCCGTTCATCCGCGGCGGCGAAGATCTCCTCGGGCGTCGGTATTGGAGCGAGCCGTGCCTCGACACCCGCGCCGCGCAGCAATCCTTTGACCCTGTATTCCGCACGCGATGCAGCGAAAAGCATGTTGGTGCCGCGGCGGCCGGCCCGTCCGGTGCGGCCGCTTCTGTGCGTGAACACGTCGGCGTTGTCCGGAAGGTCCACCTGAATGACCCGACCGATGTCCTGTACATCCAGCCCACGCGCTGCCACGTCGGTGGCCACCAAGTACCGCACGGCACCGCTGCGAAACTGCATGAACGTGGCGGTTCGCTCGCGCTGGGTCATCTCGCCGTTGAGGGCGCGCGCCGCGAGACCAGCCGCGCATAGCTCGTCGGCGAGGCGGACGGTTTCCGTTCGTGTGCGCACGAACAACAAGGTCTTGTCTTCGGGGTAGCGAAGCAACACGTTGATGGCGGCATTGAATCGGTCGGCCTGGCGCACGCGCATCACGACATGCTCGATGTCGGCGTTGGCTTCGCCGAGAACCGTGCCTTGCACAGAGACCGGATCTTGCTGAAGCCGGTCTGCCAGTCGTACCACTTCGCGCGGAAACGTCGCGGAGACCAAGTGCGTCCTCCGGGCCTCCGGCGCGTACCCGAGGATTCCGTCCAGCTCTTCCTCGAAGTTCATGTCGAGCATTTCGTCGGCTTCGTCCAGCGCGACGGTCTTCAGCTGCTCGAGCGTCATGGCGCCGGCGCGCAGATGATCGAGAAGGCGGCCAGGGGTGCCGATGACGACCTGGGGAAGCCTTTGTAGCTGGGCGCGCTCTTGCATGACGCTCGTTCCGCCGGTGACCACGAGAACTCGGGCTCCGAGCGGCGCATAGAGCCAGGTGAGCTCGCGCCCGAGCTGCCCCGCAAGCTCGCGGGTCGGGGCGATGAGTAGGGCCACGGGTGCCGCCGGTGCGGACTTGCGAGTCTTACGCGGCCGCGCGGTAGCGGCGGCGATCGCTACAGTCGGCGCGAGGAGGAGACCGAGGGCGACGGTCTTGCCGGAGCCCGTCTGGGAAGAAATGCGCAGGTCACGACCCGTCAATTCGGGGTCCAAAACCGCCTGCTGGATGGCGGTAAAATTCTCGAATCCGGCTTTGCGCAAGGCGGCGCCGAGGCCCGCGGGGGCCTGCTCTAGGCTCAGTAACTCAGACATGGAGCCCGCCTCATAGCACAACGCCGCCAGGAGACACGCGGAGCCCATTGCCAGCCGTCTAGCGCGCTGATAGCGTCGCTTCCCCATGAAACTTAGGGTGTAGGCGATGGAGAGGCTCGCCGATGATCTTTGGGTAGAGGCTGCGGAGCAGTCGTTTTTCGGTCTGCACCTCGGCACCCGGATGACCGTCGTGCGTCTTCAGGACGGAAGCCTACTGGTTCACTCGCCCATCGCGCTCACCGCCGACTTGAAGGCCGAGGTCGATGCGATTGGCCCCGTCCTCCACATCGTCGCCCCCAGTCAAGGCCATCATTTGTACGCCGGCGAGTGGCAACGCGCCTATCCTGGCGCCCTGCTGCACGCGGCGGTTGGTTTGGCCAAACGACGCAAGGACCTGGCGATCGACCACGAGCTCAGGGGCGAGGCACACGAGGACTGGCGAAACGATCTCGATACGCTCTTCCTCGACGGCACGATGTTCAATGAAACGGTGTTTCTTCACCGCCCGTCGCGCTCGCTCATCGTGGCCGACGTCATCGAGAACTTTGAAACGTCGTCTCACTGGCCGACTCGCACGTACCTCAAGGTCGCCGGTATCCACGGTAAGCCTGGCCTCAGCCGCAGCCTTCGCCCGTTCTTTCGCGACAAGAAACGCGCGCGCCGTTCGATTGACGAGATCTTGAGCTGGGACTTCGACCGCATCGTGCTTGCCCACGGTGATATCATCGACTCCGGCGGCCCCGACGTGCTTCGCGAGGCGTACACCTGGTTGAAGGGGTAACCGCTCCCGCCCGAGGGCTAGCTACACTAGGCCCGCACGTCTGGTGGCGAAGGAGCCCTCAGTACTGGATGATAGGCGCTTTGCTCAGCCAGGTGTCATCCTCGAGCATCTTCACCATTGCGTGCGCGCAGTCTGCGAAGCTAATCACGGACAAGCCATTGAACGCATCAAAACCGAGTCGATACCGGCCGCGCTTTGGCCCCTTGCGCATCTGAAGAGGGCGCACGCCGATCCAATCGATCTCCGGGTGCTGCTGGAGAAGTTGATACTGGTGTTCCTTGTCGTAGTGCCGCAACGGCATGAAGATCTGCGCGATCTTCTCCACCATCCTCGCGCCGAACGTCACTCGGTCCTCCTCGACGAGCGTGCTGCCGCCACCACACCAGACGAGACGCCGGATATTCGAGTTGACCATGGCTCTAAGAATGTGCCTGGTCACTTCCGTGCACAGATCTTCGGGCGAATGTTTGTCGACGCCAATCGCAAATAGAATCGCCTCCGTGCCTTCGCCAAGCGCTTGATCTACGTCGTGCGCATTGAGTCCGTCACCTTCGACCACTTTGATTTGCTGCCTCGAGTCAGCAGGCAACTTCGATGCAGATCGAACGAGCACAGTCACCTCGTACCCAGCGTCCAAGGCCTGCGTGAGACATTCACTGCCAAGCGCACCGGTAGCTCCAAAGATGGTGATTTTCACAGGCGCCTAACCTCGAGTCGCGTAGTCGTTCATTGTACGATGAAACAACCCTGCTGATGGCGCCACTCTCGGCCGACCTTCCCAGGTTCGGCCGACCTTCCCAGGTTCAGGACGCGGACAATACGGAGCCCTGCAAAGCGGGGTGAGTACACCGCAGGTCGAGTCCTCGTAGATACGTACGTAGCGCTTACGGAGAACTTGGTGCGGAAGAGAGGACTCGCGTGTGACTGGAATACGGCAAAGCCGGAGTGGACGCAGTCCGCGGAGCTGCCGGATTCCAGGCGCAATACGCAGGCTCCCGGAGGGGGCCGAGTACACCGTCGGTTCGATGTCCTCGTAGATACTTACGTAACGTTTACGAGAAGCACGGTGCGGAAGAGAGGACTCGAACCTCCACGAGTGTTACCTCACTAGATCCTTAGTCTAGCGCGTCTGCCAGTTCCGCCACTTCCGCAGGAATGCAGGGGGCGGAAGCTAGTCAAGAGCCGCCTCCTGTCAAGTGCTAGGCCTCAGAGCCCGAAATGCCTCAGCGCGAACCCCAGTGAATCCTCGCCGCTCGGGTCTTCGATCATGAGAATGACGTTCGACGGGTCGATGTTGAG
>CALJYC010000227.1 GCA_937984275.1 uncultured bacterium
CGTTTCTTGAGCTCGACGGTGCCCTGTTTCAGGCCGCGAGACCCGACGGTAATCCGAAGTGGGATCCCGAGAAGGTCGGCGTCCTTGAACTTGACCCCCGGCCGTTCGGACCGGTCGTCGAGAAGGACGTCGACGCCTTGCATCCGCAGCGACTCGTAGATCTCCGTGGCTTTGGCCAGAGGCGCCTCGTCCTTGCCGATCGGAGTGATGATCACCTGGTAGGGGGCGACGTGGAGCGGCCAACAAATCCCCTGCTCGTCGTGATGCTGCTCCATGATGGCGGCGATCAGGCGGGTGACGCCGATGCCGTAGCAACCCATCACGATCGAGTGGCTCTGACCTTCCTCATCGAGGAAGGTCGCGTTCATCTTGTCGCTGTAGTGCGTGCCGAGGACGAAGATGTGCCCTCCTTCGATGCCACGGTAGAGCTGGAGCTTGCCGTCGCAGTTGGGGCACGGGTCGCCCGAGGTGGCTTTGCGGATCGAGACGACCTCGGCTTCGAAGTCACGTCCGTGGTTGACGTTCTTGAAGTGGTAGGGCGTTTGTCCGGCGCCAGCGATCGCGTTCGGCACGGCGACGGCATCCGAATCGGCGATGATGCGGCCCTCGAATCCCACCGGGCCTACGAAGCCGATTTCGGTGTGGGTCGCTTCCTTCACCGCGGCATCGGACGCGAGCAGTACTTCCTCGACGCCGAGGTGTCGGGCGAGGCGAATTTCGTTGATGTCGTGGTCTCCGCGAACGACGGCCAAGACGACTTCCTCGCCGGCGACGTAGAGGAGTGACTTGAGGGTGTGGGCTGCTGTGGTCTCACTGCCGAAAAAGGAGATCACTTCGTCGATCGAGCGTGTATCGGGCGTTTCGACCTTTTCTAGCGCTGCTGGCTTGGTCGAGCTGGAGGCGGGGGGCTCGGCCCGGCCCGCCTGTGCAACTTCGACATTGGCCGCGTAGTCGCAGCCGCCGCACGCGACGATCCAGTCTTCGCCGGTCTGTGCCAGCACTTGGAATTCGGCGCTCTGCTTGCCCCCGATCGCTCCACTGTCGGCCTCGACGACCCGGTACTCGAGCCCGAGCCGCCGGAAAATACGGTGATAGGTCTCTCGCATGTGCGCGTAGCTCTCGAGGGCCGCCTCCTCGGACACGTCGAACGAGTACGCGTCCTTCATGACGAACTCCCGGCAACGCAGCAGGCCCGCGCGGGGCCGCGGTTCGTCGCGGTACTTCAGCTGGATTTGATACAAATTCAGAGGCAGCTGCCGGTAGCTCTTGATCTCGCGCCGGACGATGTCGGTAACGATCTCCTCGT
Source organism: uncultured bacterium (assembly GCA_937984275.1). Lineage (GTDB taxonomy): Bacteria > Myxococcota_A > Polyangia > Polyangiales > Houyiibacteriaceae > SG8-38. Next base: position 1,307 of record CALJYC010000227.1, read on the forward strand.
GTGTCGGCGCCAGGTGATACTCGCCGCCCTTGCGATCCTTGATGCGCAGCAGGGTGGGACCATACACATCCCAGCGCCCCGTCTCCTTGAAGTACTCGGCGGGAACGAAGGTCGGCATGAGCAACTCCTGCGCGCCCGCTTCGTCCATCTCCTCACGAATGATCTGCTCGATGTTGTGAAGGACCCGCGTCCCCAAAGGCAGCAGCTCATAGATCCCGGCTCCAACCATCCGCGCATACCCCGCCCGAAGCATCAGCACATGCGAAGGCATCGTCGCGTCCTTCGGAACTTCCTTCAGCGTCGGAATAAACGCCCGCGAATACCGCATCGCGCCGAGATAGCAGGCGAAGGGGACACGTTCCACCCCTCCAACCACACGAGATCCTTGAGGGTTCAGCGCAAAGATCGCAACGGCACATAATTGCGAAATTCGACGCGACAAGCCGAGTCTAAATTGCGTCGCACTGATTCTTGTCGCCGGCCTTTGAAAACCCACGAAACGAGTCGCTGCGATCTTTGGGTGAGAAGGGAGGTGATCTCGGGGGGTTGGGGGCCCGGAGAGTGTCCCCTAGGTGCCGATGATGAAGCTTACGCTGGTGGTGCCGGAGCCGCCGATGTTGAGGGTTTGGACGTTTTTGGCGCCTTCTACTTGGTAGTCGCCGGCTTGGCCCGTGACTTGTTTGTGGCAGTCGAGGACTTGCCGGACGCCGGTGGCGCCGACGGGGTGGCCGGCTCCGATGAGGCCGCCGCTCGGATTGATCGGGGTCTTTCCGCCGAGTGCGATGTCACCGGCTTCGATCGCTTTCCAGCTTTCACCGGGGGCGGTGAGGCCGAAGTGGTCGATCGCCATGTATTCGGAGGTGGTGAAACAGTCGTGGGTTTCGATCGCGTCGATCCCGCTGCTGTTCGCGATGCCGGCGCGCTTCTGGGCCGAGGTCACCGTGCTGCGAACGTGCGGGAGGACGTACTCCGAGTTCGCGCTCTCGGCGATCTTGTCCTCGAAACGAATGCGCGCGGTGTTGTGACCCCAGCCCTTGATGCGGGGGATCGAGTCGAGCGGGACACCGACTCGGTCGGCCCACTTCTTGGCGTACTCGGGTGACGCTACGAGCATCGCTACGGCGCCGTCGGTCACCTGAGAACAGTCCGAGATATGGATGCGGCCGCCGATAGTGCCGTTGAACTCGTCACGGCTCATCGCGTGGTCGTAGTTCATGTACCACGTCCGGGTTTGCGCGTTCGGGTTGAGCTTCGCGTTCGCGTAGTTGATCGTGCTGATCTCCGCGAGATGCTCGTCCTTGAGACCGTAGCGCTTGTCGTACTCGTCACCGAGCTTGCCGAAGAGCTTCGGGAACGGGAACTCGACGCCCTTGGCCTCGAGTTCGTACCAAGCCGCGGTGCCGAGAAAGTCGCCGCCTTCGCCTGGGCCGACGGTCTTCATCTGCTCGACGCCGACCACGCAGGCCAGATCGTAGCGTTGCGCTTCGATCTCCGCCGAGGCCGCCAGGAGCGCGATACTGCCCGACGCGCATGCGGCTTCGTGACGCGCGGTCGGAAGGCCACTGAACGCGGGGTCGATCTCCAGAAAGAACGCACCGAGGTGCCCCTGCTTGCTGTAGAGCTCTCCCGCGAAATTGCCGGTGTGGGCCACTTCGATTTCGCCCGGGTCGATCTGGGTTTCTTCGAGCGCGCCAAGCACCGCCTCGCGCATCATCGCGACGAAGTGCTTCTTCTCTTTGCTCCAGTTACGAGCAAAGTCCGTCTGGTAGCCGCCGAGAACGTAAACTTCTGGAACCTGTGCCATTTCTTTCACCAAAACCTTTCGCTCACGTAGCGACGAAGAACTTACCCACGTTGACCTGTGGGTCATCGAAAAACGTTGTGACCTCCTGGGCGTTTGCAAGTGCAGGCGGCACCGGAAGGCCGGCCTTGTCGATCATCTGAATCGTGCGCTTCAGGCCGATGGTGTCGACCAAGACGCTCGGGGGCGCCCAGTTGAACCCATAGCCCATGATGCGGTCGATGCCGGAGATGTCGTCGGTGACCTCGCCGACGCGGTGGAACGAGTAGCTGATGTACCGGGCGATCACCTTTTGCGCGATCGCGGCGTACGGCCCGCTCGCCTCCGCAAAAGCCTGCATCCCGTCGACGTAGCGTCCGACACGGTGCAGGTTCGAAATCTCGTCGATTAAGCTG
>CALJYC010000228.1 GCA_937984275.1 uncultured bacterium
TGACCCTGCCACTGACCCTGCCACTGACCCTGCCACTGACCCTGCCACTGACCCTGCCACTGACCCTGAATTGCACCTTTTTTGACCGAAGCAGCCCGCCCATCCGATGTTTCCGGGAATGTCGGTGTCGGACGAGCGGGGCGAGCTTCGGGGGTTGCTCCTGGATGGTCGCTATCGCATCGGGAACGCGATCGGCATGGGGGGGACCGGGATCGTCTTCGAGGCCGAGCGTTTGGCCACGCTCGAACGGGTTGTCATCAAAATGCTCCGGCCGACTCACGCCGGCAATCCCGACTTGATGAGCCGGGTGCGGCGCGAGGTTGAGGTTGCCCGACGTGTGTTTCACCCGGGCATCGTGCCCGTCATCGACCACGGTGCACTTCCCGACGACTCGCCGTACCTCGTGATGAAGCACATGCGCTCCGAGAGCCTCTCGTCGTATTTGCGACGGTGCGGGCCGCTCAACGCTCCGCAGGTTTCGGTGATCATGGCGCGGCTGGCGTCGATCCTGCACAGCGTGCATCGGCATGGCTACGTCCACCGGGACATCAAGCCCGAGCACATCCTACTCAACCGAGGCGGCTACGGCGAGCTCGACGTGCACCTTCTCGACTTTGGCGTGTGCGCGGCCGACACCGCCCCTGCCGACGAGCGTGCTAGGGAGCGCGGCCGTGTCTATGGCACCCCGAGCTATGCCTCGCCGGAGCAAGCCAGCGGGAACCCATTCGTGGATGCGCGCGCGGACCTCTTCGGGGTCGGCATCACGATGTTCGAGGCGCTCACCAACAAGCTGCCGTTTACCGGTTCCGACGTGACGGCAGTCCTGCGCAGGATCATCCGAGAGGACGCCCCCCGCGCAAGGCATCTGTCACCGCATGTCGACGACGAGATGGACGCTCTCATTGCCAAGCTCCTCAGCCGCCGCCCGGCGGCGCGTCATCCGTCCGCGCGCGCCCTGATGCGGGCCCTCGAGCCCTGGCTCGACAACCGCGTCGCGACCGAGCGTGCGCTCGCCGCGACGTTGCAGGTCGCGCCGGACACGAGCAGCATCCGGCCCACTGCCCAGCACGACATGGCCGCCGCCTAGTCCCCAGTTAGGGAATCGATCAAGCCCCCGACGTCCCCCGGCGCGGCCATCGCGTGGTAGCCCTTGTCGACGTAGAGCACCGTGCCGGTGATCCCACTTGCTAACGGGCTGCATAGGAATGCGGCTGCGTTGCCAACCTCTTCGGCCCGAAGCGCGTCGGGCAACGGAGCATTCATCTCGTAGTACTTGATCATCTTGTGGATGAACCCGATCGCCGAGGCTGCGCGGGACGCATACGGGCCCGCCGAAATCAGGTTGACCCGGTGCCCCCACTCACGCCCCATCTCGAACGCCAACATCCGGGCGTCGGTTTCGAGCGCTGCCTTGGCGGACGCCATCCCGCCGCCATAATCCGCGACCACACCCTGACTGGCGAGATACGACAGTCCAAGGAACGCGCCCTCTTCACGCATGAGTGGCTGCAAGCGCTGCGCGAGCGACACGAAGGAATACGCGCTTGCCCCGTGGGCCGCGAGGTACCCATGTCGGCTCGTTTGCATCAGCGGCTTGTCGACCTCGGGCCCATTGGCGAGGCTATGCACGACGATGTCGAGGCAGGATTCGCCAAAGTCTTCGCGGAGCTTGTTGGCCACCCCGTCGATGCTGAAATCACCCCGCTCCCGGTACCGTTTCTGCTCGCGAAGCGCCTTCGGGGCATCCTCGAGCGCGTCGAATTCGGCATCGAGCGGATAGATCCTTTCGAGCTCGAGCTTGCTCCCGTCGGTCATCTCCAACGACCCATCGAGCTTCCCACGCCGCAGCAGCGTCTCGAAGATCCCGAGGGCTGGCGGCCAAGTGCCTACGCAAACCGACGCACCCGCCTCGGCAAGCGCCTTGGCGATCGCAAACCCAAACCCGCCATCGTCGGCCACGCCTGCGACAAACGCGCGCTTCCCCGAAAGATCAATCGGCAACATGCGCGGAACCTTATCGCCTGTCCCGGCAAACCGCTACACTCCGCGCCATGAAGAAGAAGGGTCAGGGGGTCGAGTACATCCATGTCGCCGACCACTACTTCGAGAAGCGCGGTTTGCGGCGCTATGCCGGCGTGTGGTCGCTGTGGGCGCTCGGTGTCGGTGCGGTGATTTCGGGGGACTTCTTCGGCTGGAACTTCGGGCTCGCGGCGGGAGGGTTCGGTGGGCTTCTCATCGCCACAATCATCATCACGGTGATGTACGCCGGCCTGTGCTTCAGCATCGCCGAAATGACGGCGGCTCTTCCGCACACTGGGGGCGCGTACTCGTTTGCGCGGTCGGCGATGGGGCCATGGGGGGCATACATCACCGGCCTCGCCGAGAACATGGAGTACATCCTCACGCCGGCCGTGATCGTCGTCGGCATCGGCGGCTACCTCGGTGCGATCTTCGGAACCCCCGCGAGCGCGGAGCCTTTGTGGTGGCTTGCCGCCTACGCGGTCTTCGTCGGCCTCAATGTCGCCGGCGTCGAAGCAACTTTCCGTTTCACCGTCCTGATCACGGCGCTGGCCCTTGCACTGCTCGTCGTCTTTTGGGTCACTGCAATTCCGCACTTCGAGTTGCAATGGGCGCTCAACATCGAGCCCGAGCCCGGCCAGAGCAGATGGCTTCCCCGGGGCCCGGCGGGCATCATGTCGGCTCTCCCTTTTGCGATCTGGTTCTTCCTCGCAATCGAGCAGCTTCCCCTAGCGGGCGAGGAAGCCCATGCCCCCGCACGTGACCTGCCCCGCGGCCTGCTCTATGGCCTGCTCACACTCGTCGTCGCGGCCTTTCTCACACTCTTTCTGAACGCGGGCATCGCGCCGGGCTCCCAAGGGCTCGGGTCCTCCGCCGAGCCGCTGTTCGAAGGCTTCAAGACGATCTTCGGCGCGGGGCTCGGCGCCAAGCTGCTCGCGTTAGTCGCGGTGACCGGCCTCATCGCGAGCTTCCACAGCATCATCTTCGCGTACGGCCGGCAGATCTTTTCCCTCTCGCGAGCGGGCTACTTCCCGCGATGGCTTTCGCGCACACACCATCGTCGACAGACACCGCACGTCGCGCTTTTGTCCGGCGCCGTACTCGGCTACGTGGTCGCGTACGGCATTCACACGCTCGGACCCGAGCATCCAGTGGGTGCGGTTCTGCTCAACATGGCGGTCTTCGGCGCGGTCATCGCCTATGCGCTTCAGATGCTGTCGTACATCCTGCTCCGAGTTCGCTTGCCCCACATCAACCGCCCTTACCGAAGCCCACTCGGCGTGCCGGGTGCGGTAGTGGCACTGCTGATCGCGGTAGTTACGCTGGTCGCACTCTTCGTCACCGACCCAATCTATCAAAAGGTGGTGGTGGGGGCCGCGGTTTGGTACGGGCTCGGGCTCCTATGGTTCGCGTTCTACGCGCGGCGCAGGCTGGTGCTGGCCCCCGAGGAATCTTTCGCGCTCTCGGCGCACAGCACGCGAGACGATCGATAGCGGGCGTGCCAAGCTCCCCCCATGCAGGTCTTACTGCTGCGACATGGGGAGGCGGTCGACATGCGTTCCGCCCCGACAGACCACAATCGTTGGTTGACCGACACGGGGCGGCAGACGGTCACCAAGGTCGGTAAGGCCCTGGCGAGACTGGAGCTGCACTACTCGTGCATCTACACGAGCCCGCTCGTGCGTTCGGTCCAAACCGCGGAGATCTTGGCCGCCACGCACCCTGGCTTCCTCGGCCCCCTCGAAGTGCAGTCCGCGCTATCGAGCGAAGTGGGGAGCACGGCACAGGCCCTCGAGCCACTCGGGCACGCGGCCGACGATGATCTGATCGTCATGGTGACGCACATGCCGAAGATCGGCGTGCTCGCCGGCCATCTCTGCCAGCTCGCTACATTTCCGTCGTTCCGGACTTCCTCAGCTTGCTTGTTGAGCATCGAAGGCGGCAAGGGCCGCTTCCAGTGGATGCTCGATCCGGAGACCCTCGAGCTCAAACGCCCCTGAAGGCCAGCAGGCGCTACACCGTGCAGACCTGATTGCGCCCTCGGTTCTTCGCTTCGTAGAGCGCCTTGTCGCCTTGCACGAACAGGTCCGCCGCGTTCGAGGCGTGGTCCGGGAAGGTCGCGACGCCAAGCGACGCGGTGACCTTCAAGGGCCCAAGCTCGGTCGCCACCTCGGTGTTCGCGAGCTCCTCGCGCACGCGCTCCGCAAGCAGCTGGGCGCCACGCGCGTCGGTCTCCTCGCAGAGCACGCAAAACTCCTCACCACCGAACCGTGCCACGAGGTCGGTCTCTCGCTTCACTCGCCTGAGCACCCCGCCGAGCTCCTTCAATACCCGGTCGCCCGCAGCGTGACCGTAGGTGTCGTTGACTGCCTTGAAATGGTCCAGATCCGTCACGATCAAGGACAATTTGCGGCCGAATCGCTGCGCAGCCATCAGCTTCTGCTCCATTTGGTCGAGAAGCGCCCGCTTGTTCAAACAGCCGGTCAAGCCGTCCGTGGTGGCCATCTCCTCCAGCTGACGAACGGCGCGCGCGTTGGCCATCGCGACGGCGAGCTGGTTCGCCAGCGCTTGCAGGGTCTCGCGCGCCGACGTGCCAAACGCCGACGGCCCCTTCGCTGCGACGATCAACGTGCCGATCGGTTCCTCCCGCACCACCAGCGGGAGTACGAGGAGCGACTCCATCCCTTTGAGCCCGGCCTTCTTGGTGAAGAGCACCTGTTGCTTGGGGTCGAACTCGCCGCGGTACGGGAGGTAGTGCCGGTTCTTGACGACCATCGCGGTGAGCGACGTGTTGTCGCGGAAGCGAAGCCCTTGGAAGTCCAGCGATCGCTCTCCAACCGCGCGCCGCACGACATGCCGGCGGCCCTCGGGTTGGTACTCGGTGATCGCAGCGAAGTCGTGCGGGACGATCTCCTTCGCCGCGGCCAAGCCGACTTCCATGACCGCGTCCTGCGTCAGCGCGGTGCTGAGAGACTGGGACACGCGATACAAGGTCTCTTGCTCGCGTTTGGAACTTTCGAGCTGCACGAACACCCGTTCGTTCTCGAACGCGCGAAGGACGTGGGACGTGCTGTCGCGGAGCAGCTCCTCTTCCTCGGGCCCGAAAGCACGGTCGACGACCCGATCGGCACAGAGCACCGCCCGGAGATGACCCCGCTCGAGGACTGGAACGGCGATGAACGACCGCACGGTCGCAGGCCCGCGGTAATAGCAAATCCCCCGATACCCAGGGCGAATCTGCTGGAGGCTGGTGGTCAGCTTTCGCCGCACGGCAGCGCCAACCGCCCCCGCGCCCAGGGAAAACGGGCCATCTGCGACGTCGTCGCTCTTCGTCACCAGCTCGATGATCCGTAGCTGCTGGGCCTCATCGGTTGGCATCAGGAGCACGCAGGTGTGCAGATCCAGTGTCTGATGGAGGAGCTGGAGCGCGTGGTAGAGCGCCTGGCGAACTTCTTGAACGCTGGTTTGATACAAGCGCTCCTCGTCCCTCACTCCATCCGACGAAGGCGCGACCAAACGAAAGAGCCGCGTATCGTCCCGCACTTTTTCCTTCTGGGCTGCGAGCTCGAGCGCCGACTTGCGACGTACGCGAACGATCTCCGCGCGTGTGAACACGTAACTGAGCCCGCCAAAGCAGGCGATGAAGAGCGCGTTCAAACCGAGCAGCACCGGGTCGGTGACCTGCTCGCCGAGGAACGCGATCGCGAAGCCAAGCACGAGCGCAATGGCAACGACGCCGATGCCCGCAGGTCCCGTTGCGAACGACGCGACCAACGCAACGGCAACGTAGGTCAGCGGATAGAGATTACTTCCAACACCGCCCTGGAACTGGACCAGCGCGTGCACACCGACGAGGAGCAACACGCCGAGCTCGAACGCGGAGCGAGGGTCGGTCCCCTGCCGATACGCGTTGCGCGCGCGGTGGCCAAAGACGGTCAACCAGATCGTAGCCCACGCCGCATGCCCCCATCCGAACGCCCGGCCCCCCGGGAGGAAGAAGCCCGCGAGCAAGAACGCGGCGAGCAGGAAGGCGGCCGCCAATCCCCATGCCGACCGCGCTGTGCGCCGCACGCGAAGCGCTGCCTGGACGAGGGCCGTCATATGAAAGCGGTGTTACGCCCGCTACCATTCGTTCAGCAAAAAATCGGCTCGAATGTGTGTGAACCGCCCACCTGGCCCACTTACCTAGGCGGGAACTGGAAAACGAACTCCTCTGCGCGGACCATCCCAAGCTCGTCCCGGGCGATACGTTCGACATAAGCCGAGTCGGTGCGGAGAGCCTCAATCTCGCCCTTGAGTGTGGCGATTTCGCGAACGAGGTCCTGGTTGGACTCGCGGAGCTCCCCAAGCTCCTCGCGGAGGTGACGGTAACGGGGCAGGCCCTGTTCATCGAGGACCAACGTCGGAACCGTCATGACGGCCATCACCATCAACGAGAACGGAAGAAGCGCGGCGCTGGGTCTCACGAGGCCGAGCCTGCCGCAACCGAGGGTCCGAGCGCAATTTTCCGTCCGCTCTTGCGGGGTTGACAGAAATCTCCGAGCTTCTACTTTCCTGAGAACGTGACGCTGACATTGGACGAACGCCATCGGCGGATCCTGTTCGCAGTCGTGACCGAGTACATCGCCTCGGGAAAGGCCGTGAGCTCGCGACGCATCGCGAAGCGGTACGCAATCAAGCTATCGCCTGCAACCATTCGGAATGTCCTCGTTGATCTCGAAGACGCGGAGCTGCTGCACCAGCCGCACACCAGCGCAGGCCGCGTCCCGACCGACGCCGGCTTCCGATGCTTCGTCGACGCCATGGCCACCGCCGGGGAGATCTCGGACGCTCACCGGACCGCCTTGATCCGGCGTCTCCAAGACCTGGAGCCAGGCGCCGACGCTGTGCGTGAAACCGGTCAGCTTTTGAGTCGCCTCACCGGAACGGCCACGATCATCGCCAGGCGGTCCGTTGAAGAGGCCACTCTCGATCAGCTTCGATTCATGCGTCTGTCCGGTGGGCGAACGCTCGCGGTCTTGGTAACACGGTCGGGCGGCGTCGAAAACCGGGTGGTCGTGACGGAGATCGACGCTGACGACCGCACGCTCGAACGGGTGAACAACTACCTCGCCGAGCTGGTCGGAGGCCGAACGCTTCGATCGGTCCGAGACGTGCTCGCTGTCCGCCTCGCGACCGAGCAAGGTCAGTACCAGGTCCTGCGCCAGCAGGCACAGCAGATGGTCGAGGCCACGGTCGAAGGCCAGATCGAGCCGGCCCGGGTCGTGATCGAAGGGCAGGGCGCCCTTTTCGACCGGCCGGAATTCAGCGACGCCGAGAAAATACGCCGCTATCTGAGCGCTTTCGAAGAGAAGAAGAAGCTCTTGGAGCTACTCGAGCAGACCTTGCTCGCTGACGGGGTCCAAGTCTTCATCGGTTCCGAGGCGGCGCTGGACGGCGTGGGGGACATCAGCGTCATTTCGAGCCCATATCGCCGGGACGGCGCCAGCATCGGCTCGTTCGGGATCGTGGGCCCGACTCGCATGGACTACAAGAAGTACGTACCCTTGGTAGGGTTCGCCGCCGATGTGCTAAGCGACATCCTGGACGGGCGGCTTCCTGGCACGTCCAAGGGCTCCTAAGAGAAGTTAGAAGAAGACGGGCACAAAGAATGAGCGAACAAGCGGGGGACAAGCCGGAGGACGAGCAGGCCAACGGCGCGAGCGAGGACGAGGAGGTCATCTTCCCGGAGGAAGAGCCGGGGGAAGGGGGCCAAATGGAAGCAGAGCCCGAGCCGACACCGCTCGAAAGGGCCCATGCTGAGCGCGACCGCATGCGCGAGCAGCTCCTGCGCATCGCCGCCGACTTCGACAATTTTCGCAAGCGATCACGCAAAGAGATCGAAGAAGTTCGCCGTCGATCCATCGAAGACACGCTCCGGGAGGTTCTGCCGATCGTCGACAACCTCGAGCGCGCGGCCGGCGCAATGACCGGCGCCACCGAGGTCTCGGCGGTCACTGAAGGTGTCCACATGGTGCTCCGAGGCTTCGAGGATATCGCGAGCCGGCTGGGGCTGAAACGCGTACCGACCGTCGGGAATTTGTTCGACCCGACCTGTCATGACGCCATGCAGCAAGAAGAAACCAACGAGCATGCGCCCGGCACCATCGTGGCAGAGGTCGTGCCCGGCTACTACCTCGGGGAGCGGCTGCTGCGGCCCGCAATGGTCGTGGTAGCGAGGCCGCCAACCGGCACAGGTGATCAGGACGACGCGTCCGCGAACGGCGATGACGCCAGCGAATAGTCTTCCGTTTGATGCGACAACCCCCCGCCTCGGGGTATAAAGAAGGTTAGGGCGAGATGGGGAAGATCATCGGGATCGATCTGGGGACGACCAACTCTTGTGTCGCATTTGTCGACAATGGGGAGCCACAGGTAATCCCAAACGCAGAGGGCAGCCGCACCACGCCGTCGGTCGTGTCGTTCTCCAAAGATGGCGAGCGCCGCGTGGGCAGCGTAGCCAAGCGACAAGGTGTCACCAATCCCGAAAGCACCGTCTTCGCGATCAAGCGCCTGATGGGCCTGCCGTTCGACGCGGAGCCGGCACAGAAGCACATGCGCGTAGTGCCCTACAGGGTCGTCGAGAGCGAACGCGGGGATGCCTGGGTCCAAATCGAGGATCACCAGTACTCACCGCCGGAAATCTCCGCCATGGTCCTCGAGAGAATGAGAGAGGTCGCGGAGTCATTCCTCGGCGACGAAGTCATCGAAGCGATCGTGACGGTACCCGCGTACTTCAACGACGCACAGCGTTCGGCGACGATTGCCGCGGGAAAGATCGCGGGCCTCGACGTTCGACGCATCATCAACGAGCCCACTGCAGCGGCGCTCGCGTACGGCTTCGAAGAGAAACAAGGCAAGCGCGTCGCAGTGTACGACTTGGGCGGCGGCACGTTTGATATTTCGATCTTGGAGATCGCCAACGGCGTCTTCAGCGTGAAGTCCACTGCAGGGGACACGCACCTCGGCGGCGAAGACTTGGACAACGCACTGGTCGAAGAGCTCGCACGTCGCTTCCAAGAGAGCACCGGGATCGACCTGCGCGAAGACCGCGTCGCGCTTCAGCGTCTCAAGGAGCAGGCCGAAAAGGCCAAACACGAGCTGTCTTCCTCACTCGAGACCGAGATCAACCTTCCCTTCATCGCAGCAGACGAATCGGGCCCGAAGCACCTCGAGACCAAGCTCAAACGGAGCGAGCTCGAGATCCTCGTCTCGGCGATCATCGACGAGACCCTCGGCCCTTGTCAGCAGGCGTTGACCGACGCGGGGGTCAAGAAGGAAGACATCGACGAGATCCTGCTGGTGGGCGGCCAGAGCCGCATGCCTATGGTCCAGTCCAAGGTCGCAGATTTCTTCGGAAAAGAACCCCACAAGGGCGTCAATCCCGATGAAGTCGTTGCCATGGGTGCCGCGCTGCAGGGCGCCGCCCTCATCGGCGAGGTCGAAGAGGTGCTTCTGCTCGACGTCACGCCTCTGAGTCTCGGCGTCGAGACCGGCGGTGGAGTGTTCCACAAGCTGATCCCTCGCAACACCACCGTGCCCACGCGCGCCAAAGAGGTTTTCACGACGAGTGTCGACAACCAAAGCTTCGTTCCGATTCACGTGCTGCAAGGTGAACGTGACATGGCGGAGGACAACAAGTCTCTGGCCAAGTTCGAGCTCGCGCCGATCCTTCCGGCACCGCGGGGCGTCCCTGAGGTCGAGGTGACGTTCGACATCGACGCAGACGGCGTGGTCAACGTGAGCGCCAAAGACTTGGGCACGAGCCGCGAGCAGAACATCCGCGTCGTGGCATCGAGCGGTCTCAGCGAAGAGGATATCGAGCGCATCATCGGAGAAGCCGACGCCTACAAGACGACCGACCAAAAGCGTCGCGAGCTCGCCGAGCTCCGCAACACTGCCGAGGCTCTGCTGTACACCAGTGAGCGCGCGGTCGCAGAGTGCCGCGAGCTGGTTCCCGAAGACGTCGTGGCGCAGGTCGAGGCCGACATCGAGTCGCTGCATGTGTGTGTCGACGAAGGTGACGCCATCGCGATCAAAGACGCCCTCGAGACGCTCGAGCTGAGCGCCTACAAGATCGCCGAAGCGATGTACGGCAGCGTCGACCTCGATGCGCCTGTCGAGGGCGAAGCCCAGTCCGACTCGTGAGCACAGAAGAACGAGCGCGGGCCACGGGCGCGGAGTGGCTGGCACGAATGCGCTGGGGAGCACTCGCAATCCAGGCCGTGGCGATCCTCGTGGCGACCAAGGGCTTGGGGGTCGAGCTTCCGGTCGTTCCCATGTGGTCCCTCGTCTCGGTCGGCGCCCTATCGAACCTCTGGTTGGCGTCCCGCACAGATCGGGCGGGCCACCTTGGTATGTTTTTGGTCCTCGACGTCGTGCTCCTCACCGGCTTGCTCTACCTGTCAGGCGGGCCGACCAACCCTTTCAGCATCATCTACGTCGTCTACATCGCGATGTCCGCGGTGATGTTGACACCCAAGTGGACCTGGACGATCGCCGGCCTTTCGATTGTCTCGTTTGCCGCCCTCTTCGTCGTCCACGTCCCGAGCGAGCACCTC
>CALJYC010000229.1 GCA_937984275.1 uncultured bacterium
CGCGCCCACCCAGCCGTCCATCATCTTGGCGAAGTAGCCGCCAAGCGGTCCGGACGTGGTGCCGGTCAACCCCCAGGTCACCTGCACGCCGGTGCCGCTCGGCTCGAACGTCCAATACGCCTCGGGCTGCCCCATCTCACCAAAATCAAGTGCGGTCTCAATTCGTTTAGGGCGTTCACTCAGCGTGATCGTCTGGGTTCCACCTCCCGACTTCTCACTTGTCCAAGCAACGGTGGCGCCCACTCCAACTTCGGGGCCCGAGTAGCTGTTCACAATCGAAGGGTCACGCGCCAGCCACGGCGACCATGCGTCCCAGGTACGCAACGAGTTCACCACATCGAAGACGACCTCGGGGGACGCGTTGATCTCCGTCGAACGCTCCACCGCAAAGTCCCTCGGAAGAAAAGACCCGATACCGACGACAACTACGACGAGGGCAAGGAGTATCAGAGCACTCAGTTTCAATACGCGCATGCGGCGACCCTACCCGACGACACAGCGTCAGTGCCAGCGCGCATCCATTGACTTCTACATAGGAGAAGGGCTCGGGATGTGCGGCACAGCGATTGGGTCGGCGCCTAGCCGTGTGTCGCCGTATGGAGCCGTGGCGACGGGGCTCCCGATCGCGAGCACGTGCGTCGCGAGCCGTTCTCTGATCGTGTAGTTCTGGGTGTCGTGTTCCCCCCCGTGCCCCGGCGACCTAATCTACCGTCTTGCGGATCCGTTCCAGAACCGCCCTCAGCTCCGTAATGTACGCCGACTGCACGCCCGCCGATTCCATTTTGATGAGCGTCTCCTCGAGTTGCTCGATCTCCTCAGCGCGCTGGTCGCGGAGCGACTCCACCATTTCTGCGAACGAGTGATACAGCTCCTGGAGCTCATCTCCTTTTCGAATGCCGGTCGTTACCTCGAACTTGCCGTCCCCAACATGCTCGAACAACCGCCTCATTCGGTACGCGGGCCCCACCACGCGGTGGGTCACGATGATGCCGGTGAGGCCCAATGCGAAGGTTAGCAAGAGCACGCCCGCGAGGATGGCGTTGCGAATCTTGCGGTCCTCTTGCTGGGCAAACTGCTCGAGGTCGTTCGCGGTGTCCGCACCGAGATCCGGCTGCGCCATGATTTGCGCCGTCAACGCCTCCGTCTGCCCTTGCGAGAATCGGTACGCCATGTACCCGAGCCCGCTCGCCACCGATACCGTCACGAGCAGCACCATGCCGGTGTACTTCAACTGGAAGCGCCGATCGATCAGGTAGTTTCGCACCTTGCGTTGTTTCTTATCGCCCATCGCGTCTCTCACTTCCTACGCCCATCATTCTCCGCCAGTCAAAGGCTTCCCTTGCTCCTCGCCGCCGCGAGCACTGTGGGAAGACGGCGCAGTGCGCCCACGAAAGCGCCTTGAACTGCTTGCTCTGCGGTCTCGGCGCTGTACCGGCCGGACGCCGTTGCCGCACCTCGCAACATTCCACGCATGTCGCGGCCGGGATACGAAAGCACGATGATCGACACGACCGCCCTCACCCCCGATCCCTTGGGTTCGAGGGTCACGATCGAGCTCTCGAGGTAGTACCCGTGGAGCTTGCGCTGCGCGATCTCCCGCTTGGCGTCGGCGGGCGTCAGATCGTCAGGAGCGAGCTCGACCCCGCTGAGCGCGAGCAACTGCTCCGACAAATAGATCCGTGCATCGAATAGCATCTGGCGGGACACCCGTTCCGCCTTGGCGCCCGGCATCCCAACGGCCACCAAGTAGTGAGGCTCGCCCGGCCCTCGCTCTCGCTCTCCGATGGCACTCAGCGCCGCCGCGGCCTCGACGGCCGCGCGGCGGACAGCCTTGTTCTTGTCCCGCGTGGCCCTTTCCACGACCGGAAGCGACTCCTTGGCGCCCAATTGTCGCAGCGAAGAGATCGCGGATACGCGCACCGCAGGGTGTCGGTCCCGTGCCGCACGCTCGAGCGCGGCGACCGACTTTGGGGTCGACTCCAGCTGACTGAGTGACAGCGCGGCCTGCGCTCGAACGCGAAACGCTTCCGAATTGCGGAGCAGGCGGACCAAGTAGTCCTGCCGCGCATCGGCTTGTGCCGTGCTCGCAAAAAGGAACGCGATGGCGACCCACAGTCGCCACCCATGCCATCGGCCGATGTGCCCCCTCAACAGATCTCGCCCTTCCCTTGCGATTTCAGTATCACAGGTGGCGACCCACCAGGGCAACCGATTCAGCGGCTGCAGCCGCGTTGACTGCCCCGTGCTCGCCTCTCTATATTGCGGCGGTCCCAACGGCCGTCGGGGGATGATAGAGGTCGAATGGAGTCATTAGATTTAAGTAACCCAACCACTCTCGCGGCGATCGCTGCTGTTGCCGCGTTGATCGTGATCGGCATCATCATCGGGCTCGTTCGTGGCCGGAGGAAGCCAGAGCTCCCACAGGAACCGCCACCGCCACCGCCCGAAGCGCTGGGCGAAGAGCGCCCGAAGATCAGCGTCGATGCGGAGTCCGAGCCGACGCAGCCCCTTCAGCTCGAAGATCTGGTGGCCCGGCCGCCGGAGGCCCCTGCCGCCGAGGCAAGGGTCACCCCGCCGCCCGCCCCACCTGCCGATCTCGGGGCGTTCCGGAGCGGGCTCAAGTCCACCCGCGGCAATCTGATCTCGCGCCTCGCTGGCGTGTTTCGACGAGGCCGCGAGCTCGACAGCTCCATCCTCGATGAGGTGGAGGAAGTGCTGATTAGCGCAGATGTCGGCGTGCACACCACCGAGCGAATCCTCGAAGCGCTTCGAGCGCAGATGAACGGCGGCCACCTATCGTCCGCCGATGATGCTTGGGAAGCGATTCGCGAAGAGGCGAGAAGCATCCTCGCGGCGAGCGGTCAGGGGCTCGCGATCGAGCAGACCCCGACCGTGATCTTGGTCGTCGGCGTGAACGGGGTCGGCAAGACGACCACCATCGGCAAGCTCGCGAGTCGCTTCGACCGCCAAGGCAAGACGTTGCTCTTGGGCGCGGGCGACACCTTCCGCGCGGCCGCAGTCACGCAGCTCGAGGTGTGGGGCCGACGCGTGGGCTGCGAGGTCGTCAAAGGCAAGGATCGTGCGGATCCCGGCTCGGTGATCTTCGACGCGATCGAGAGAGCCAAAGGCGAGGGCATTGATATCGTGATCGCGGACACCGCGGGACGGCTTCACACGAAGGTCCCGTTGATGGATGAGCTCAAGAAGCTCGGGCGCACGGTCGAGAAGGCGCTCGGCCGCCCGGCCGACCATGTCTTGCTGGTGCTCGACGCGACCACCGGGCAGAACGCAATTCAACAAGCCCAGTTGTTCAAGGATGCGCTTCCGCTCAGCGGAATCGTCCTGACCAAGCTCGATGGCACCGCCAAGGGCGGCGTGATCCTCGGAATCGTCGACCAACATCAGGTCCCGATCGAGTTCATCGGGGTCGGCGAGAAGGTCGAAGATCTGAAGCCGTTTGGCGCCGAAGCGTTTCTAGAAGCTCTTTTTGAGTCTCCAGAGGCGCTCGAGTCCCCGGAAGACGCCGCCAGCGCCAGCTAACCCTGCGCCACTACCGAGAATTTCGTCGAAAATCGCGCCTGGATTTGGTAGTGCGAGTTTCGCCATGATATAGTCTTGTCGTCCGAGTGGAAACGGACACTTGTTACGTGATTTCAGCGAGTTGCCACGGTGGGGGACTGGGGCGCTCAGGGGGGAAGGCCAAAGGCCGATGCGAGATTTTGGGGGGATTGCGCTACTTGTAGCGGCGCTTCTGACGGCGTTTCCGACGGCGGTCCAGGCCCAGATGGAGTTCTCCCTCGACGAGGTCGATGAGGAAGATTCCAAGCCGGCCAAGGAGTCGGAAAGCCAAGGCGATCTCTTCGAAGAGCTCGCCGCGGACAACGACGCTGAAGAAGGTCCGGCCGAAGCCGTGCCTCAGCGCGACGAAATCGCCGAAGAGATCTACGCCGTCCAGCAGATCTACGCGCTTCGCTTGAAGCGGCTCGAGCTTGCGCCGTCAGTCGCGTTCACGCTGAACGACCCGTACCTCAAGCACTACGGGCTGGGTTTGGCAATGAACTACTGGTTCACCAACGTCCTGGCGCTCGGGCTCAACTTCATCTGGTATGATTGGGGGACCAATCCGCT
>CALJYC010000230.1 GCA_937984275.1 uncultured bacterium
CGCTAGGCATTGTTTCCGCATTGACTGGAAGTGCGTTTGGTAGCGCCCTGGCGAGCCCCTGGGTCGTCGGAACGCTGTCGGCATTATTCGCGGTGATGGCATTCAGCATGTTCGGCCTGTTCGACCTCACCTTGCCTTCAGGCTTGCAGAATCGCCTCGCGCAGGCGGGCGGCTTCGGCGTGCGAGGCGCGTTCGTGCTCGGATTCGTCAACGGGCTGATCGCGGCTCCATGCACCGGCCCAGTCCTCGCAGTCCTGCTGACGTGGGTGGCCACGACCGGCAACGTCGCATTCGGTGCGCTCGCCATGTTCATCTACGCCATTGGCATCGGTGTGCTGTTCTGGTTCGTCGGGACGTTCGCGGTGACGCTGCCGAAGTCGGGACGATGGGTCGAGTGGACCAAGAGCGCGTTCGGCATCGCGATGCTCGCGCTGGCGTTCTACTATGTGCGCGGCATGTTGCCCTACCCGCGTCCGGCGGTGCGGGACGAGCTTTGGCTGGGCGCCGCATTGGGATTGCTGGCGGGCGGCGTCATCGTCGGCGCCATTCATTTGTCGTTTAAAGGTGATGCGTGGGGAGCACGCATTCGGAAGGCGATTGGAGTGACGGCGTGCGTCGCGGGCGTCCTCGGCATCGTGGGCTGGGCGGAGGCGCTCCCACCGGGCGCGCACATCGGCTGGGGCGAGAGCTTCGATGCCGCCAAGACGCAAGCGCTGGCCGAGGAGCGCCCCATGCTGGTGGACTTCGGCGCCGATTGGTGCGGCGCGTGCCAGGAGCTTGAACGTGACGTTCTGAGCGACCCGCGGGTCGTCGCCGAAGCACGACGTTTCGTGACGGTGCGGGTCGACCTGAGCACGGACCAGGCCACCGACGAGAAGTGGGCACTGCTCAAGGCCTACGAACAGCCCGGGCTGCCCCTGGTGGTCCTCCATCACAGCGACGGCTCCGAGGCCGGCCGCATCACCGGTCTGATAGAAAGCGACGAGTTCCTCGAAATGATGGGCGCCGTTCGCTGATCGACGCATCACCGTGCTAGCCTCCGCCGAGGAGCGACCGGAATGAGGAAGAGCACCCTTTCGAGACGTGAGATGCTTGGCGCTACGATGCATTTGGCGGTGATCGGATCGTTGCCGCTTCTACTCAACGCCTGCACGCAATCAAAGTTCCACTGCGATGACGTGAGTGGCCTCGGCGAAGACGACTTGGCACTGCGGTCCGCGCTCGAATACCGGGACCTATCACCTCACGGCGAGCAGAAGAGTTGCTCGGAGTGCGCATTCTACCGGGCAGCTAAGAAGAACGAATGCGGGGGATGCACCCTGGTCAGGGGTCCCATTCATCCGCTCGGGTACTGCAACTCTTGGGCGGCGAAGGGCTGAGTCTCTAACGTCATGGCGTTAATCGAGGTGCGCGGCCTGCGGAAGGCCTTTGGGCGAAACCAGGTCCTGAACGGGCTCGACCTCGACATCTACGCCGGTGAGGTCGTCACGATCATCGGGGAGTCCGGCTCCGGCAAGAGCATCTTGCTCAAAGCGATGATGGGCCTCATCGAGGTCGACGCCGGCACGATTCGCTTCGACGGAGAAGACGTCGCCGGACAGACCGAGCGGCAATGGACACAGACGCGCCGCCGTATCGGCATGTTGTTCCAGGAATCCGCTCTCTTCGATTCCCTCAACGTGTACGAGAACGTTGGATATGCCCTTTACGAGCAGACCACGATGACGGAAGAAGAGATCGCGAAGCGGGTCGCGGAGACGCTTGCACTGGTAGACCTGCCGGGGATCGAAGGCATGTCTCCTTCGGACCTTTCTGGGGGCATGCGCAAGCGCGTTGCACTGGCACGCGCGGTCGCGGTTCGCCCGGAGATCGTATTCTACGACGAGCCTGCCGAAGGGTTAGACCCAATCAACGTCACACGAGTCAACCGTTTGCTTCTCGGTCTGCAAGAGAGCCTGAATGTCACCTCGGTCGTCGTGACGCACAACCTCAAGGCCGCGTTTGCAGTCAGCGATCGCCTCGCCCTCATCCATGACGGCGTGGTGGCAGCCACCGGAGCGCCCGAATCATTCCTCGAGTCCGAAGACCCTGTCGTTCGAGAGTTCATCGGTGATCGAATGAGGCGAGTCCTGCGTGCAAGTTGAGTTCGTGGGCGCGGTAGGTGGAAACGTCACCGGCTCGCGGCACATCGTCCATACCGAGAAGGCGCGCATCTTGCTCGACTGCGGACTCTTCCAGGGCCGACGCTCGGAGACCATCGAACGCAACCGGGACCTCGGTTTTCGCGCGAGGAACATCGACGTGATGGTGCTGTCCCACGCGCACATCGATCACTCGGGCGCCCTCCCTCGGCTATACCGACAGGGCTTCCGCGGATCGATCTACTGCACGCCGGCCACGCGGGACCTGTGCGCGGCCATGCTGGAAGACTCGGCCGAGATTCAGGCTCAGGATGCCGCCTACATCAATCGCAAGATCGCGAAGGACGGCGTCGACATGAAGCCCGTCGAACCCCTCTATGACCAGAAGGACGTCGTTGGAACGCTCGAGCTCATGATCAGCGTTCCCTACCATCGGCCCCAGCGGATCGCCGAGGGAGTGACGCTGACGTACTACGACGCAGGGCACGTGCTCGGGAGTGCGATGGTCGCGCTCGACGTCGACGTCGTGGGTGAACAACGGCGCCTCGTGTTCTCCGGCGACCTCGGGCGGCGCAACATGCCGCTCCTCCGTGACCCTGAGATTCCTCCAAGGGCCTCGTGCTTGATCATGGAGAGCACCTATGGGGACCGGACTCACGACCCGATCGAGCAGATGGAAGACGAGCTTTGCGATGTGATCACGCGGACGGTGGCGCGTGGCGGCAAGCTGATCGTGCCGTCGTTCGCGCTGGAGCGAGCGCAGGAAGTCATTTATGCGTTGAAGCAGCTCAAAGACCAAGGGCGGCTTCCCGATGTTCCGGTGTATGTGGACTCGCCGCTTACCGTGAAGATCACCGACGTGTTTCGGATTCATCCGGACTGCTTCGATAGCGAGGCGCGCGAAATCTTGCTGGAGGGTGACTCTCCATTCGACTTCGACGGGCTGCGCTATGTTTCGTCAGTCGAGGACTCCAAGGCGATCGATCGCAGGGACGAACCGTGCGTGGTCATTTCGGCGAGCGGGATGTGCGAGTTTGGGCGGGTGGTCCACCATTTGGTGGCCGCAATCGAGAACCGTGAGAACACCGTGCTGATCGTCGGGTACCAGGCTCAGCACACGCTCGGGCGCCGGCTCGTCGAACAGCGGCCAAGGGTGCGGGTTTTCGGCGTCGAACGAGAGCGGCACGCGGAGGTCGCCGTGCTCAACGGCTTCAGCGCCCATGCAGGCCAAGACGACCTCTTGGAATACGCGGAGGCAGTGCGCGAAGCGGGACCGCTTCGGCATGTTGCGTTGGTGCACGGTGAGGACCACCCGCGCAACACGCTGAAGACGCTGCTCGAAGAGCGAGGCTTTCCGAGCGTTCACACCCCGGCCCGCGGCGATCGACTCGATGTGTGACGTCAGAGACCTTGACCTCGAGCGAGGTCTAACCGCATTCTCGCGCCACGTGGGAAACAAGGAGGGGACATGAGCAGGGGCTTGATCGGAATTGGGATGATCGCGGCAATCGCGCTGGTCTTGGTAGCCACCGGGGTGGGTAGCTATAATCGCCTCGTCGAGCTCGACGAAGGCGTGGACAACGCATGGAGTCAGGTCGAGAACGTCTATCAGCGCCGTGCGGACCTCATCCCGAACCTGGTGGCAACCGTCAAGGGCGCCAAGGAGTTTGAGCAAGAGACGCTGACCCAAGTCGTGGAAGCGCGCGCAAAGGTCGGACAGGTCAATTTCGAGACCGCGCCCGACGCCGAGCAACTCGAGCAGTTCGAGGCGGCGCAGTCTCAGTTGTCGTCGGCGCTTTCCCGGCTGCTCGTCGTGGTAGAGCGCTACCCCGAGCTCAAGGCCACCGAGGCGTTCCGGGATCTTCAGGCGCAAATCGAAGGCACTGAGAACCGAATCACCGTGGAGCGGAAGCGCTTCAACGATGCGACGCTGGCATACAACAAGACCCGTCGTCGGTTCCCCACGCTGATCCTCGCGAACATCATGGGCTTTGGCGACAAGCCATACTTCGAGGCGACCCCCGGGGCGGACGAGCCCCCCAAGGTCGAGTTCTAGCCCGCGCCGTGCCGGGGCGAATCAACACGTTCTTCTCCGAGGCGGATCGGGAAGCGATCCGTGCCGCCACGGCCGAGGCGGAGCACAAGACGGCCGCAGAGCTCGTGGTCTATGTCACCGAGCGCTGCGATCCTCACGCCGAAGTAGGCTGGAAGGCGGCACTGATCGGCGGAGCCGTTGGAGCAATGTGCGCAGCCTTCGCGGTGTGGCGATTCGGAGGCTGGGGGGCGCCCGACTATCTCTGGATGTTGATCGGGCTGCAGCTCGGTCTGCTGATCGGCTGGGTTGCAAGTCGCTTCGACGCGGTCGCCCGTCGCTCGATCGGCGATGAAGCACTCGACAGCCGGGTCGCAGGCCGCGCAGCAGAGGCCTTCTTGGAGGAGCAGGTCTTCGCAACCCGAGACCGTACGGGGGTCCTGGTTTTCGTGGCCCTATTCGAGCATCGAGTGCTGGTACTCGCAGACGAGGGCATCAACGAGCGGGTCGTCGACGGCGCCTGGGACGAGATCTCGGGAGAGCTGGCGTTGGGACTTCGTCGTGGAACACCAGTGCCAGCCCTGATTCATGCGATACACAGGTGCGCCGACCTGTTGGCCGCGCAGGGGATATCCCCGCTGGACCCTGCAAACGAGCTGTCCGACGAGCCGAGGTTCCGCCGTGATTAGGGCTCGCATGGCGTTTGCGGCGCTGCTGTTGTCGTCGGTCTCGATGACGGCCCTGGCCCTAGACGTCCCCAACCTCGGCGGCCGGGTCAACGACTACGCAGATTTGATCTCCCCGGCCGCCGAAGCGCGAATCGAGCAGACGCTGGCAGCGCTCGAACAGGACGAAGGCGCGCAAGTCGTCGTCCTCACCATCGAAGGTCTGGACGCAGAGCAGCTCGAAGAGTACAGCCTGCGGGTCGCCGAAACTTGGAAGCTCGGCCGCGAGCAACAAGACGACGGCGCGCTCCTACTCATCGCGAAGAACGATCGGAAGATGCGTCTCGAGGTGGGTTACGGCCTGGAGCCCGTGCTGACCGACGTGATGTCGAGACGGATTCTGGACCAAGTCCTTCGGCCGAGGTTTCGCGCCGGTGACTTCGACGGCGGCGTGGAGCGAGCGGTCGATGCGGTGGATGGCCTGATCCGAGGCACGAGCACGCTTCCGCCTCCGAGCTCGAGCGACGTGCAGAGCGATCTTCCTCCTCGGATGTTCGGGGCGCTCTGGCTGCTGTTCTTGGTGCCCTTCGTGTTCGTGGTCATCGGCACCAATCCCTTCCAGTGGTTTCTCTACTTGTTCCTGGTCCCGTTCATGTTCGTCGGTGGCCTCACCATCGCGGGACCGAGCGCCAGCCCGTTGTTCGCCGTGTTTTGGTTGATTGCCGCACCGATCATCTGGGCGTTTTTCGGGAGGCGACGGACGAAGCAGAAGGTCGGCAAGGGAGCCCGGCGAAGTGGTTGGTCGAGTGGCTCGTGGTCGTCGAGCGGCGGCGGGTTTTCGAGCGGCGGCGGCTTCTCCGGAGGAGGCGGGAGCTTTGGCGGCGGGGGCTCGTCGAGCAGCTGGTAGGCGCTAAGGGTCGCTCTGCAGCTGGCCGTGCCAGTACACCCAGTTGGCCCAGGCTTCGGGAATCGAGCTGGACGGATCGACCCTAAAGGCGACGACGGGCAGCCACTTGGGCTTGACCGGCGGTCGCCGCAGGCGAAGGCCCGCCTGCTTAGGCGAGCGATTGCCCTTCTTCTCGTTGCACCCGTAGCAAGCCATGACGATGTTTTCCCAGTTGGTCCTGCCGCCTTGTGACTTGGGAACCACATGGTCGTAGGTGAGCCCCCGCAGGCGATGGCGTACGCCACAGTACTGGCACTTGAAGTCGTCACGCATCGCCACGTTGATCCGCGAGAACTTGATCGCGCGCTTGCGGCCAACGATCGTTCGGAGCAATCGCACCACCGCGGGCATCTTGATGGTGATGGTGACGGATCGAACGTCCTCGTCGTACTCCTCGACGACCTCGACCTTGCCATCGAAGATCATGCAGACAGCGCGTTGCCAACTGATGATTCGATGGGGCTGATAGCCCTGGTCTAAGACAAGGGTTCGCATTCCGTACGAAGCCTCGTATAGCGCGAACGGGCGAAGAAGTGAACCGCGTTGCGCCGCACCCCGGCAAAACTTGTGAGGCAGGTCTCAGACGGTACCGTGGGCGTCCCCGGGAGGATTCGAACCTCCGACCTTCGGTTTAGGAAACCACTGCTCTATCCTACTGAGCTACGAGGACGTTTGGTCGGCGCGTATAGCATGTGATATACGAAGCCTCGAACGGAATGCGAACCCTTGTCTTAGACCAGGGCTATCAGCCCCATCGGATCATCAGCTGGCAGCGTGCTGTTTGCATGATTTTCGACGGAAAGGTCGAGGTCGTCGAGGAGTACGACGAGGACGTTCGCTCCGTCACCATCACCATCAAGATGCCGGCCGTGGTGCGACTCCTTCGGACGATCGTCGGCCGCAAGCGCGCGATTAAGTTCTCCCGGATCAACGTCGCGATGCGAGACGACTTCAAATGCCAGTACTGTGGGGTGCGTCATCGCCTGCGCGGGCTCACCTACGACCACGTGGTGCCCAAGTCACAGGGCGGCAAGACGAACTGGGAAAACATCGTCATGGCCTGCTACGGCTGCAATGAGAAGAAGGGCAACCGCTTGCCTAGGCAGGCAGGCCTTCGCTTGCGGCGCCCGCCGGTCAAACCCAAATGGCTGCCCGTTGTCGCGTTTCGCGTCGATCCCGCGACCTCGATTCCGGAAGCCTGGGCCAACTGGGTCTACTGGCACGGACGCCTGGAGAGCGATCCCTAGCGCCTACCAACTGCTGCTCGAGCCGCCGCCACCGAAGCTCCCGCCGCCTCCGGAGAAACCGCCGCCGCTCGAGAACCCTCCGCCGCCTGACGACCAAGACCCACTGGACCAGCCGGCTCGCCCGCCTCCCTTGCCGGCCTTCCGCTTCTTCCGCCGCCTTCCAAAGAAGGACCATACGACTGGCGCGGCAATCAACCAGAACACCACGAAGAACGGGCTAGCGCTTGGTCCGGCGGAGGTGAGGCCACCGACGAACACGAACGGGACCAGGAAGAGATAGAGAAACCACTGGAACGGATTGGTGCCGATCACCACGAAAACGAAGGGCACCAGGAACAACAGCCAAAGCACTCCGAACATTCTGGGTGGAAGATCGCCCTGAGCATCGCTTTGGCTCGGAGGGGGAAGGGTGCTCGTGCCGCGGATCAGGCCATCCGCCGCGTCGATCGCGCGCTCCACGCCGCCGTCGAAGTCTCCCGCGCGAAATTGGGGCCGCAGG